>JAIXPV010000711.1 GCA_027486105.1 Runella sp.
AACCGAAAAACTTAGAAGGGTAACTCTAAAATGCAAACGTAGCGGTATTCAAAAAGTTATGGTTTCAACAAAAGGAAGTTGATTTTTAAGCCTTCTTTAGGAAGAAAATATTGAAAATTTCAGACCCAAGTGTTTATTGTTTGGTAAAGGTTTCGACAAACTTTACTCCATTCTTGTTGGTTTCGGTTAGGGTAAGGGTATTGTCATGAATATTCACCAGCAGCTCCTCATTATGAACCATAAGAAAGCCCCCTTCTATGTGAAGGAGATGGTCAAAGGTTATATTATAGCGAGAGCTTCTCTCGCCATAAATTAGTAAGCCGTCGGCGGTAAATTCAAAAATCTCTTCCTCGTAAAGTTTTTGGGTGATGGCAGCTACTTCTTGGTCATATTTGTCGGCAGAATTGGCCTCCAACTTTACTAATCGCCACTTGCCCACAATCGTTTCAGACCCAATCCCGGTACCTTTGGTACAGGCAGTAGCCATAAAAATGAAGAAAATGAAGATAAATGCTTTCATTGGGAGTGTTTGTTTATTTTGTTTTTTCTAGTATTTTGTCATAATCCTTATTAATCTGGCTTTTTATTCCATTCATTGCCATTGTGACGGCTTTGATGTTGGAATAATGGATTGCACCTAACTTTGAGAAGTTCCATAGATACCAGCCCGTACTTGTTTGTCCCGTTCCTCGGGCTTCATATCTGGCAATTGGATTGCCTGATATATCCGAAAGAGTAACTTCAATATCAATGACAGCGCATTGTTTCCGAAAACGCCTGATGCCATACATTGTGGTTCCACCAGAAGCAGTAAACAATCCAAATCCAATGGGGAACCCCCATTGCTTTTTACGCTGTATGCCTGACACAGGGTCGGTTTCGGGAGTTTGGTCATTGTAGTTAGAAATAGCCGAAAGCGTGCCAAAAGCCAACCTTATTGGGGTCGTAACTGGGTTCCATTTTCGTTTATTGGCCCAATATTCCCGTACAGCCACGGTAGCTATAAGTTTACGTGAACCAGTGGCTTCTCCCATATTGTTGATTATATCGCGTTCAATAATGGTTCGAGCGTCTTTTTTACGGTCGTCTTTGATGTACCTGTCATGGGAAAAAGCATTGGCAATTCCGCAGAAAAAATTCATGAATGGATTGGAACTCCACAGTAATTGATCTGTTCCTTTTTTTACAATGTACTCACCATAGTTTGCATCCAAAGTTTCTTCTCTGACTCTGGGTTCTATTGCAAAAGGGAATTTATGCTCCATGGGTGTTTTAGGATAAACACTGGATAATGGAATTTTGCGTTGGCAATTAGAGAGGCAAAGCAGTAGCATTCCACCACTAAGCAGGTGCTTGATTTTCATACAATAAGAGTTTATGGTTATAGTTTGGTTGCAGTCAATAAATAGCGCATATTATTTAACTCATACTCAAGCGTCAAAACATTGGTTTTTATAAATCCCAACGTTTCTTTGCCGTCGATGAGCTGCGTCCGATCGGCGTCGTACTTGAGAGAGACCGTACGAAAGGTTTTGGCATCGGTAAGAAAAACGGGACTTTGCCCTAATTCAAATTCAACGGGAGTGCCCAAACCTACCAACTCATCGCTGTATTTGACAATCTGCAACTGCATATTCATCAAAACAGAAGTAGCCTCCGAACGTCCGTTTTTGCGCGAATTCTTGCCAGGATAATTGCAGATTGCACTACCCACTTCTAAATGATTAACTTGGTATGTACCTACAAGTTTGTCGGCCTTAGGAGCGGCAGTCCCCACGATGTCTTGAGCGATATTACATGAAGAAAGTGTCCATATCAACAGTATGGACGTGACTGATAATAGAAGCTTAGCAGACATATTCATTTAAATTTATGAATGATTATTTTACAATGATATCACAAACTTAAAAGCAGCTTCTTTATCTTCAAATTATAAAATCATAAATATAAAAACACTTATAGCTCAATATTCAAATAATTGAAAATAAGACAATTACATTAATTTACACCTTTTTAATTTGCAAAAAAGCAGTATTTTGAAGCCCCAAAAAACTCCTATCTTTAGGAAAACAAAATGTCATATTTTACAAATCTACTTTGACCTAAATCGAAGTACACCTAAATACAATGTCTTTGCGATTAAGGATTCATTGGTGGCAACTTTAAACTGTTTTCTCAACTCGGCCAAATGCTTATCTATTGTCTGTTGAGTTTTATTTATGTAGTTCTCACCTGCTATTTCTTTGGGTGTTTTACCTTTGGCCAATAATTGTAAAATAGGTTTTTTGAAAGAAGTAATCTCAAACCCCTTTATATTATCTATGACTTCGATTTCGTATATCGCATCAATTTCATCAATGGCGGGTGCATTTGTCTCGTCTTCTTTTTTGTAGCTTTTGAATAGTTTAATTTGAGCTACTTTCAGGATAGTTTCACCCAGCAATTCCCGTTTTTTTACCACTTCTGATTTTGAAAGACACGCCTTGATATTAGGAATTTTGAACAGAGATTCTGTCAGGGCTTTATCATCCAATAAATCGCTGATCACAATGATCTTGGTTTGAACGTAATATTTTGACAAATAAATGGCTACATCTTTCCCATTGACGTTATCAGATTTGTCAAACAATAAATCCAATAACAGCACGTCGGGAGGTATTGCGTCATTTCGACGCAATCGGGCTTTGAGCTTATCGAATGTGTCTACTACAAAGTCTAATTTTATTTCGGTGGGTGCATCCCACACACTTTTTTTTGTATTGAGCGCATTGACCTGTTCAGATAGATACTGCTGAATCATCAAATGATCTTCTAAGATCCCGATACGAATCTGTTTTAAGTTATGCATAATGATAACCGATTAATTGCATCCTCCTATTTGTGCCGAAAATACCGCACCATCTTTTGCAATAAAACCGGGCTGTAAGATGATATTGGCGCCCGCTTGGTACGTGACTTTTGTAGTGGCTCCAATTATAATATTGGATGCTTCTATTTTTCCCGAAATGCTGTTGGTTTGCTGCACAACGGTTCCAGAACTAATGTTATCGGCACTTCTATAATACGCAAGGGTATTGCCGCAAGGCGACGGACAAACAGATACTACATCAGTTGACAGCGGGGAACTACTGCTGATAGCAGGAGAGGAGGATACTACCCTGATTTTGTACCCTGCTCCCAAGGCTACGCT
>JAIXPV010000107.1 GCA_027486105.1 Runella sp.
AAAAATGCGGGTTGATTTGGGCTTTTAAGAAACGAAGTTCAGAGGTAAGTTTCTCATTTTCAATCTCTTTTTTTTTGGCTTCTAGTTCAAACCACCCTTCGGCAAATTTGAGCATTCCAACAAAAATCACGATAAAGAGCGTACTCAATACGACATTAACCGTAAATTTATCTTCGTAGAAATAACATATTTTCTGGGTATTGCCATCAATTAAATACCGTTTTAGCAGAATAAACGCCCGTACCAATACCGCAAACGGGATAGAAAATTCTACAACATAACGTACCAAACTTTTGTGTTTGAGAAACCGAGGTAGAAAGAAAAAATAATTGAGATACACCACCAGCGCCATGAAGAGCACTTCAAACGAAGTATTCTTGAACGCATCCCAAAAGCTGACTTCCTGCCCTCGAATGGGAAAGCGAATTTGGTAAAAGAAAAATGAGAAATAAACGCACCAAAAGGAAAGGTGTAAAAGTAAAATTCGGTGTCGTTTGATAAATACTTGCATGATAGCAGGCAGGCGCAAGGCGTAAAGTAAGATTCGCTAAAGCGGCTAAATTTCGGAAAAAGAAAAGGATTGTACTAATTTCTGTGATTTAGGGCGTGTTTTCTGCGCATTTTTTCGGCATTATTGGTATTTTAGTCGACCATTCAGCTGAATGGGACTGCTTTACCGATTGGTCGAATAATCTGCCGTATGGCCGATTTGGTGAAGTCAATGGTCGAAAAAGTGCGGAGAAGTTTAAAACTTTATTTTTGATTTGTGCTCATTAAACTATTTGCTAAATCATTACAACCAAAACAACAATGAAAAAAATCACGCTAGTAGCCACGGCCCTATTGATTTCATTCGTCACCTTTGCTCAAACATGGAAGGTTGACAAAGCGCACGCAAAAGTAGGTTTTACCGTAACTCACTTATTGATGTCGGAAGTGGATGGTAATTTTAAAGCATTTGATGCTACCATTACCTCCTCAAAAGAGGATTTTTCGGATGCGGTTTTTGAAGTTTCTGCTGATATAAACAGCATCGATACCGACAACGAGATGCGTGATAATGACCTCAAAAGCGAAAAGCACTTTGACGCCGCCAAATTTCCAAAGTTTACCTTCAAGAGCACTTCTATCTCTAAAGTAGCCGACAAAAAATACAAATTAAAGGGCGACTTAACCCTTAAAGGCGTAACAAAACCGATTACGCTTGATTTAGCATTGACCGGAACAGGTATGAATGGCCGTACGAAGAAGCCAAAAGCAGGTTTTAAAATCACGGGTGTCATCAAACGCACTGATTTTGGGGTAGGTAGCATGCCCGCCGCCGTAGTGGGTGAAGATGTAGAACTGCGCGCTGTTGGTGAGTTTGAGCAAATGTAAGTATTGCGCTTAAAATAAGTAAAAAAAGCGTCTGGTGGTTTGGAACCGTCGGACGCTTTTATTTTAGCCTATTCAGTGGTTTTTTGAGGTTATATAAAATCACTGAGCAAGCCTTTGTTCTTGACCCGAATGCCTTTTTCGGTCATTTCTACCGTACAACAATCGTGAAGGGGATCGTGGTCAAAAAACAGAATATAATTATTGTCCAATGCTTCTTTGAGTAGCGCTTCTTTTTCCTTCATGGTTTCGAGCGGGCGCACGTCGTAGCCCATCACGTAGGGTACTGGCAAATGCGCGTGTGAAGGAATCGTATCAGCCATAAAAACCACCGTTTGGCCCTTGTAGGCTATCTTCAACATGGTCATTTTTTCGGTGTGCCCATCCACATAGAGGGGCTGTACGTTTGCCCCGAAGGGGTTTTCTATTTTATCCGAAAAATACAATTGCCCTGCTTCCTGAATTGGTAAAATATTTTCTTTGAAAAACGTTGCTTTCTCGCGAGCGTTGGGAAAATTGGCCGTTTGCCAATGCTCCGAATGGGTCCAATAATGCGCCTTCGGAAACGTCAGTTCGTAGCCGCTACGGTCAGAATTCCACTTGACGCCGCCGCCGCAATGGTCAAAATGAAGGTGTGAAAAAATGACATCTGTGATTTCGTGCGCCCCAAAACCTGCTTTTTCGATGGATTTAACCAAGTCTCCTTCACCGTGGCGGTAGTAGTACGACTGCCATTTGGGGTCTTGTTTATCTCCCATTCCGGTATCAATGAGCATTAGCCGATTGCCTTCTTCGACGAGCAAACAGCGCATGTCCCAGGAGCAAAGGTTGTTTTCGTCGGCGCTAATCATCCGATTCCATATTGTTTTGGGCACAACACCAAACATCGCGCCTCCGTCGAGTTTAAAATGTCCGGCATCAATAACGTGTAGTTGCATGATAGTGAGTGATTGCGTAATTGGCCTAAAACAACTAAATTCTATCAAAACTTGTTATATTTACTGTATAAAAATTAAAAACTGATGACTGCCGTACTTGTCAATGAGTGGAGGAATGGGGGCACCGAACCCTTTACGTTGGAATTGGCCGATGAAATGGACGACAAAGCATTCTATAAATTTTGCCGCCGCAACGACCATCTTCGTTTTGAACGCAATCCCGACGGGACCATTTTAATTATGCCTAATACAGGAGGAAAAACAGGAATTAGAAGTACAAAGATTGTTTCTCGATTAGACCTTTGGTCTGAATCATTTGGCGGGAAAGTTTTCGACTCTTCAACGGCTTTCAAACTTCTCAATTTTGCTACCTGCTCACCCGATGCGGCGTGGATTAGCGACGAGCGTTGGAATAGCCTGAATGAGGACGAACAGGAGCGCTTTCCGCCCATTGCCCCAGATTTTGTGGTAGAACTGATGTCGGCAAGTGATATCCTGAAAAAAGCCCAGGAAAAAATGCTTGAATACATCGAAAACGGGGTCCAACTGGCATGGCTTATTCAACCAAGCACTCAAACCGTGTTTATTTATCGAATAGACGGAACGATTAGTAAAGTAGTTGATTTTGATAATAAACTATCGGGAGAAAATGTCTTACCCGAATTTGAGTTTTCACTAAAACTGCTGCTCTAAGTGCAGAAATTTCGCCCACTTTTATACACAAACCTGAGAGCCTGATTGATGATCCACGACGCCAAAAAAATCCTCATCGTAGAAGATGACTCCCGTATTGCCCAAAATATAAGTAAAGGACTTCGTGAAAAAGGTTTTGAAACGGAGATTGCGTATGATGGACTCATTGGTAGCAAAATCGCCACCGCCAACCATTTTGATTTGGTCATTTTAGACATCAATTTGCCGTCTATGAACGGTTACGAAGTCTGCAAACTGATTCGCCAACGTGACCCCAATGTGCCCGTTTTGATGCTCACGGCGCTGGGCGAGCCCGACGATAAAATCGAAGGATTCAACGTGGGAGCCGATGATTATATCGTCAAACCGTTTGATTTTCGGGAGTTGTTGGCGCGCGTTAACGTATTTCTCAAACGCTCACAGTCGGACGCCGACAACGCGGGCGGAAACATTTTGCGCGTGGCCGACCTTGAAATAAATACCGACACCAAGATTGTGGTTCGGGCCAATCATGCCATCGACCTTACCCCCAAAGAGTTGGCGCTTCTGGAGTATTTGGTGCGCAACAAAGGGCGCGTTGTTTCAAAAACCGATATTGCCGAAAAGGTTTGGGACATGAATTTTGACAGTGGAACCAACGTAGTGGAAGTGTACATTAATTTTCTACGTAAAAAAATAGATCGTGATTTTGACACCAAACTGATTCATACGAAGTCAGGAATGGGGTACGTTTTAAAAGAAGATTCGTAAAAAGGACTCAGAATCCCGCCAGTACTCATGCAATGGCGCCTTCTATGTAATCACCTGTTTTGGGGGAGTTGTTTTTCCCGCTTTACCGTTAAATTGCTGCACTTTTATATCAAACCAATCGTTCATCACATGAAAACCTATATTTTAGCGGCAAGCATGCTCTTTAGTAGCATTGTTTTTGCACAAAACCCGAGTAGTATGAGTTCAAATCCCCTGTTGCAGCCGTTTAATACCCCCCACCAAACGGCCCCTTATGACAAAATTAAGCCAGAGCATTTTTTGCCAGCGCTCAAAGAAGCTATGGCCGAAGGGCGCAAAGAAATCGACGCGCTCATCAACAACCCCGCCAAGCCTACTTTCGAAAATACCATTCTTGCCCTGGAGCAGGGCGGCGGAAATGTAGGGAAAGTGAGCAGTATTTTGTTTCACCTCAACGGTGCTGAAACCAATCCCGAGATCCAGAAAACCATTCGGGAAGCCTCGCCGATGCTGACCGAATACGGCAATGACATTACGCTCAACGACAAGCTTTTTACGCGGGTAAAAGCCGTTTGGGATCAACGCGATAAGCTGAAATTGGATACTGAAAGCGCGATGTTGTTGGAAAAAACCTACAAAAGCTTCTCCCGTAACGGTGCCAATTTGAACGAGGCCGACAAAGAAAAACTTCGCAGTATCAACAAGGAGTTGTCGCAGTTGTCCATCAAATTTGCCGAAAATAACTTGGCCGAAACCAACGAATACGCCCTGACGGTCACCGACGAAAAAGACTTGGCTGGTTTGCCTGATTTTGTAAAAGAAGGAGCCAAAGCAGCGGCTAAAAAAATGAATAAAGAAGGCTGGGTATTTACGTTGCAAGCCCCGAGTTATGGGCCGTTTATGCAATACGCCGAAAATCGCGACCTTCGTAAAAAACTCTTTTTGGCATTCAACGCGCGCGGATTTGGCGGAGGCAAAAACGATAACCAAGCCAATATCGCCCAAATCGTCAAACTTCGTTATGAGAAGGCTAAGTTGCTGGGGTACGAAACTTGGGCTGACTATATGCTAGAAGAGCGCATGGCCAACAGTAAGCAAATTGTTACGGACTTCCTAAACGACGTGAAGAAGTACGCCGAACCCGCCGCCGCCAAAGAATTGGCCGAATTGACGGCTTATGCCAAGAAGAACGGTTTTACGGAAGATAAACTTCAGCGTTGGGATGTGTCGTATTATTCTGAAAAACTGAAAAAAGAAAAATACGCCATCAACGACGAATTGTTGAAGCCTTACTTCAAACTCGAAAACGTACTGGATGGTATTTTTACGTTGACCAATAAACTGTATGGCATCACGTTCAAAGAAAATAAAGAAATTGCGGGCTGGCATCCAGAAGTGAAGACTTACGAAGTATTTGACAAAGACGGCAAATTTTTGGCCGTTTGGTACGGCGATTATTTCCCTCGTCCTGGTAAACGTGCGGGTGCGTGGAATAACAGTGTTCAGGATCAGTGGGTTGAAAACGGAAAAGAGTTTCGTCCGCACGTGGTCAATGTGTGTAACTTCTCACGTCCCACCGACAGCAAGCCTTCGCTGTTGTCTTTCACTGAAGTAACGACGCTTTTCCACGAATTTGGGCATGCTTTGCACGCTATGCTAGCCAACGGTAAATACCAAACTACCTCTGGAACGAGCGTAGCTTGGGACTTTGTAGAGTTGCCGAGTCAAATCATGGAAAACTTTGCAGAAGAGCCCGAAGTATTACGGATTTTTGCAAGACATTATCAAACTGGAGAAGTGATTCCGCAGGAATACATCGACAAAATCCGGGCTAGTTCTAACTTTATGGCGGGCCTTGCCAATATGCGCCAAGTAGGATTGGGCATGATTGATATGGCATGGCACAGTACCGTTCCTAAGGGTGAAACTGTGGTGCAAATCGAAGAAAAGGCCGACATAGGCGCTAAACTATACCCCAAAACCGAGGGGACGAGCGTCAGCACGGCGTTTAGTCATATTTTTGCGGGCGGGTATTCGTCTGGTTATTATAGTTACAAATGGTCGGAAGTGTTGGACGCGGATGCGTTTGAGTTGTTTAAAGAAAAAGGCATTTTCAACCAAGAAGTGGCCCAGTCTTTCCGGGATAACGTACTATCGAAAGGTGGCAGCGAAAAACCAATGGTTCTTTATAAGCGCTTCCGTGGCCGTGAGCCCAAACCCGAAGCAATGCTAAAACGCGCTGGTTTGACTTTGTAAGTCTTAAAAATATAGCAAAAAGGCAGGCTTTTTAAAAGTCTGCCTTTTTTGTATCTTTACCATAAAACTAGATTAGGGGCATGGTATTATCTGAAAAGAGGAAGTATACTTTTGATGAATATATCGCGTTAGAAAAAGCGCAGGGAGTCCGCTATGAGTTTAATAATGGGAACGTTTATGCAATGGCGGGAACAACAAAAAGGCACAACACCATTGTTCAAAATATTACGTTTGCTTTACGCCCTTTTGCCCGAAAAAATGGTTGCCAAACATATTCAGAAAATGTAAAACAAAAACTGCGTGATGGCGAACGCTACGTGTATCCCGATGTCATTTATACCTGTGACGAGGAAGATCTAGCGGATGATAATGATGTCATTGTTGTCTCTCCTTGTTTACTTTTTGAAGTTTTGTCGGATTCGACAGAAGACAGCGATAAGATGGAAAAAAGACATCGTTATTTCATGATACCCTCTTTACAATGTTATGTATTAGTAGCACAAAATCCTTGTATTATAGAGGTTTATCAGCGATATAATGATTTTTGGAAATTTCAATCTTATACATCGTTGGATTCGCAAATTGAACTAGAAGCTTTGGGGATTTCATTGTCAGTAGCGGATATTTACGAAGGGGTTATTTTTTCATAGACTTACTTTTTGGCTTGTTAATTACCCAATCGTTGCCGCGATTTTTTCAATCTCCGCCAAAAGTGCTACTAACTCTTCCTTTGTTGTGAGGGGATTCATTAACGATACCCGTAAATATAGTTTTTCGCGCAGGGTGGTTTGAACGATGTAAAAATTGCCACCTTCCAATAATCGTTGCCTGATGACCGCGTTGATTGAATTGTAGGCTTCGGGGTTTTGACGCTCTCCCACAAACCGAAAACAAACGATATTGCTTTGCGGCTCAACACCTAATTCAAAACGTGGATTTGCGTGCAGTATTTCGACGAAACCATGCGCTAACTCGTGAAGTGTATCTACGTTTTCGGCAAAAATTTCTTCGCCATAGGCTTTCAAAATGGAATAGATTTTGACGCTCATCATCAGCTTGGTACACTCAAATGTGCGTTTGCCTGAGTTGAACCATTCCTGTGAGCCCTGATTAGCCCACAAATACTGCGCTTTTTGGTGAAAGGTTTTGAAGGAATCGTCTCCGTTTTTGAAAATAAGCGCGGTGGCTAGTGCAGGTGTCATGAGCATTTTGTGCCAATCAATCACGACCGAATCGGCAAGGTTGATGCCAGCGGCCAATGATTTGTATTTTTCGGAAAAAACCACCGCACCGCCGTGTGCCCCATCGACGTGAAACCAAAGGTTGTGTAGAGCGCAAAATTTGCCGATTGTCTGCAAATCGTCGTACGAACCTGTGGAGGTGGAACAGGCGCTGCCGATGACCGCAATTATGGTTAAGCCTTTGTTAGAAGCCTGTTGGTAATATTCTTCCAAGAGTTCGGTGCGTAGTTGAAAACGCTCGTTTGTTGGAATTTTAATGATGCCTTCGCTACCCATTCCCATGATGCGTGCTGCCCTGTCAATGCAGTAGTGGGCTTCTTCCGAAACCATCACGGCTAAGCGCCCGCTGTGGCCTTCTTCCCATACATCGGTGGGCGCTTTAGCGGCACGGGCGGCCAACAAGGCCGTCAGATTTGCCAAGGTACCTCCCGAGGTTAACAAGCCAGAGGCTTGGGCTGTGAAGCCGATTTTATTGGCCAATAAATCACTCAAAATTCGCTCTAATGGGTTGGATACCAGCCCCATTTCATAAACTGCCATGCCATTGTTGAGCATTCCAGTCAGAAGCCCCGTCAATGCGGCCATCGGCAACGGAGGCGATACCTGGTGGCCCATGTAGCGGGGGTGATGCAAATGCGTAGATTGCTGAATCACTTTCTCAAAAAATGCCATTGGATTACCCTTTCCCTCCTCAAAGTCTTGTTGCCAAACCTCCAGATTGGTTTCGGGTAAACGGTACGGAATAACCGTTTCTAGGGTTTGATTTTGGGCGTTGGAAAGATAGTCTGCCAGCATATCCACCAATTGGTGGGCTTCTTGGCGAAAATGCTCTGGCGAATAGGCTTGTGTCAGGTTCATGTTGGGAGATGTGATGCGATTCTGACTACAAAACAAGTGAGTATATTTGATACAAAAAAATGCTTAATTTTTACTGATTAATGCTGAATACGTATCAGGTTTGAATCGGCCTATTATGCGGCTGAGCATTGATTGGTAGAGGCAAGGATTGGTATTTCAAGCGAGCCAAAATCCCCACTTTGGGGCCAAAATCTCCAATTTAAGTGGTGGGAATTATCGCGCATTGCACAAAAAGCCGACATGAAAATGCGGTGGGTGTAGAAAAGGTTGGACGAATTAAAGTCAAATATTCAACTCGTTGAAAGTAACATTTTGGGTACACTATTTGACATAAAATGAAATCATTTGACTAAAATCATTTTTTTTGTATTATTGAAAGATTTATTTTGACTTTACTAAACCTTTATATAAATGAAACAGTTTGATTCTGCGGCTGAGAAAGAAAGCTATTATGCCAAACGCCGCCAGCGCGGGCTCATCGTCGGGGCCATTGGTGGCGCCATATTGGGCCTTGGATTTCTTATTCAATACATTTTATACATGCAGGGCTATAACTTCAACACGGTGATGTATGCGCTCACCAGCATTGGTATTATTATGGTTCTCTACGCGGGGGTAGAGATTTTTGGATGGTAGATTTCGCCCGAAATTAAAGATATAAAGCTTTGATAAAGAATATCTTACGGCTCCTGATTCAATCGTTTTCTCAGAATTCGTTCTGCAATCAATAGAAACAAAACGGCGTTTAAAGGGAGGAGTACCTGTTGAATAAGGGTAGGATTAAGTGATTGATTCCAACCTTTTAATTGCTCAGTCCATAGATTTGTGGGTTGTGTATCTCCCAAAATGTATACCCCCACCCAAGTGAGTAGCAGCATCGTTCCAATAAATAAGAAAGGTATCCATCTTATCGGCACTGAGCGTTTAGAGAGAGATTTCTCGGATGCCCATTGTCGTATCACATTATTCTCAAAAGCCATCGAAGGACTTTCAAGGTGCATCATTTCTAAATCATGGTGTAGTTGTGACAATTCGGTAAAGTACTCTTGGTAAGCAGCATTTGTTTCTAGCCAGTACCTGTGGCGTTGTTGCAATTCATCGGTTGCGGTGCCATCAAGTACCTCAAAAAGCTCGTCGTCGTTAAGTTGTTGCATGAGTTTTTAGTACAGATTGTTTACTTCTTCTCCCAATTGCTTCTTTAAGATGTCGGCCAAACGTTTGCGTGCACGGTGCAATTTTACTTTTATCGTTTCGGCCGATATCCCCGTAATTTCCGCAATTTCTTCCAACGAGTGTTCCCGCAAATAAAATAGCGTAATCATGGTCACGTCGTCGGCCGAAAGTTGCTTCATCGCCCGCTGAATATTTTTGATACGCTCCTTCTTATGAAGGTTTTGTTGGGTATCCGTCACTGCATATGCCAAGGCATTGATTTCAGTGATGCCTTCCGTCGGTTTTTGCCGGCGCTTGGCACCCAAAGCGGCGTTGAAAACGATTCTGTAAAACCAAGTTGTAAATTTTGCCGTTTGGTTAAATTCTTTCAACGCCCCAAAAGCCTGCAAAAAGGCGTCTTGCGCAGCTTCTTCGGCTTCTTCGCGGTGATTGAGAATTCGATATGCTACCGTAAAAGCAAAATCTTTGTGGCGTTGTACCAAGGCCCGGTAGGCCGAGGTTTCACCCGCCAAGATTCGCTCAATGAGTTGTATATCTTTCAGATTGTCATTCACAACAGATTGGATGCTAAAAGGTCGAATGAGGTTACGACCAAGTTCGTTTTTTTTAGGTAAAAGTTTTTAATTAATCCCGTAACCTTCCGTAAACCTTTTTCATCTTATGTCCAAAGAAACTTGTTCAACACTTAAAATAAGTCATTATGAATCCCCTTATTATTCCGCTTATCTCTGTTATTGCTGGACTGATTATGATTGTTTTTCTTCGCTATTTTCAAAATATGGAACGAATGTCGATGATTGAAAAAGGGCTCAATCCTTTTGATAATCAATCATTAAAACGCAGCCGTATCAGTCCCGACAACACCCTTCGATTTGGATTGTTGCTGGTAGGGGCGGGACTTGGTTTATTGATAGGTGCTCTTATAGCCCCCTATATACAGAGCGAAGGTATTCAGGTAGCGCTTGTTATGATTTTTGGCGGAGCGGGCTTGTTGCTTTCTTACGTCATTCAGATGAAAAATGACAAAAAATCATCTCAGGAGTAAACAAAAAGGTATAATACAAAAGAGGGTTGGTGTGAGCCAACCCTCTTTTGTATTAGATATCTTCAATCCGAAACAAATGGAATGGCAGGAAATACGGGTCAAGCTCAATATAATTGTATTCGCCTTTCCAGACGTATTTAGAGCCAGTAATCAGGTCATGCACGATAAAATCTTCCCAACCTGCTTTGCCGATTTTTTGGAGTGGAATCTTCACCATATTGGCTCGACGATTGTAGCCATCTAAATTGACTACGCACAAAATACGGTTGCCGTCGGGGTGGGTTTTGAGATAAGCCAGCAGTTGGTCGTCGTTAATGTCGCAAAAAGTAATGTTGTTGGTAGACTGCAATGCAGGGTTTTCTTTGCGGGCGCGGTTGACCAGCGTAATGACGTAGGTAAGCTTATTGGTCAGTTCCCAATCCCAATGCTTTATCTCGTATTTTTCGGAATTCCAATACTCCTCTTTGCCCGGGAACGCTTCGTGGACCATGTATTCAAAGGTAGGCCCGAAAATGCCATAGTTGGAAGACAAAGTCGCGGCCATAAAGTAGCGAATCAGGAAATTAGGTTCGTGCCCTTGTTGTAACAATGGTGGGTTGATATCGTGCGTATTAGGCCAGAAATTTGGGCGGAAATAATACTGCAAATCAGTTTGGGTCAACTCCGTCATGTACTCAATGAGTTCCTGCTTGGTATTTCGCCAAGTATAATACGTATACGATTGCGAATACCCTCCTTTGGCCAGCTGTTGCATGACTTTAGGGCGTGTAAATGCCTCGGCCAGAAAAAGCATATCGGGGTACTTTTGCTTGGTTTCGGCAATAATCCATTCCCAAAAGGCAAATGCTTTGGTGTGCGGATTATCCACCCGAATGATTCTAACGCCCCATTCTGCCCACACAAAAACAATCCGACGAAGTTCTTCCCACAGGCTGGGCCATGCCTCTGTTTCGAAATTAATGGGATAAATATCTTGGTATTTTTTGGGTGGATTTTCGGCGTATTGAATAGTGCCATCGGGGCGAATCTTAAACCATTCGGGGTGATTTTTGGCCCAAGGGTGGTCAGGAGAGCATTGGATGGCCAGATCCATGGCAATTTCCATGTCGTGGGCTTTACAGGCTGCTATCAATGCTTTAAAGTCTTCGAGCGTACCAAGTTCGGGATGAATAGCATCGTGGCCGCCCAATTCTGAGCCTATCCCGTAAGGAACACCTGGCTCACCTGGTTGGCAAACTACGTTGTTGTTTTTCCCTTTTCTGAACTGATTGCCAATGGGATGAATAGGAGTCAAGTACAGTACATCAAACCCCATGCGCTGGATACGGGGCAAAAGGTCAATCACGTCGTGGAAAGTTCCGTGTTTGCCAGGTTCTTTTGCGGCTGAGCGAGGAAACAAAGAGTACCAAGAAGAAAAGCCCGCTTTGGGGCGGTCTACCCATATTTTTAACTCATGGTAGTGCGTAACGTTTTCGCGATCGGGATACTTAGCAATCCACCCAACGAGGGTCTCACTGATTGCCCAAAGCACGGCTTCATCGTATTGCTGCTCATTTCTGAAAATCTTTATTGTGTCCAGAATAGCAACCTTATCTTCGTCGGAGGCTTGCGCTACTATTTTCTCAAGTAAGGTAGCTCCTCCTAAAAGTTCGCTGTTTACGTGCTGAGCGTCCCGGATTTTGAGTTTTATTTCATGCTCCCAAGATGCTAAATTATCGACCCAAGCTTTGAGAGTATAGCTGTAGAAGCCTTCCTTTTCTACCACAAATGTTCCGCCCCAACGGTCATTGGTAATGAATCGCATGGGAACTTCGCTCCATTTGTCGTCAAGAGCATGTTTATAAAGCAGGCGCGCGGCAAGTTTATCGTGCCCGTCGCAGTAAATATCAGCTTCGACTTTAATGATTTCTTGGGGAACCGATTTAATAAAAAAGCGTCCTCCCTCCAACTCGGGGGTAACACTCTCGATTATTACGCGGTTTCTTCCTTGAATATCGGCGAG
>JAIXPV010000233.1 GCA_027486105.1 Runella sp.
AGGAATTTGTGTTAATTACATATCTCAACACATTTATACTAATGGCTAGTATGGTAATATTATCTACTAATTATTTTGTAAGAATCATTAAAAATGAGCAATTAAAATCAGATAATTTAATTCGAAATATCTTACCCGAATCGGTGGTGAATGAAATCAACGAGCAAGGCAAATATTTGCCAATTTCGGTACCATTAGCTACTGTTATATTTATGGATTTTGTAAATTTTAGTAAGAACACTTTTTTATTATCACCAAAAGAGATTATATCAGCTCTTAATTTACATTTTTCAGAATTTGATCAAATTTTCAAAGACCACGACGTAGAAAAGCTTAAAACCATAGGCGATGGTTACATGGCGGTAGGTGGCTTACCAATTATCAACAATTCTCATCCTGTTGATGTTGGTTTAGCGGCTATGAAAATTATACTTTATTTAGAAAAAGTAAAAATTGAAAAAAAACAGCACGATTGGGATATAAGAATAGGTATCCATACAGGGCCCATGGTGGCGGGTATTATAGGAAAAACGAAATTTTCGTACGATGTTTGGGGTAATTCAGTAAATCTCTGCGCCCGATTAGAAACTGCCAGCAAACCAAATTGCATCAATGTTTCTCATGAATTTATGCTTCTAACTGCTGATTTTTTTGACTTTGAACCAAGAGGATTTGTTGAAATAAAGAATGGACATCCAATAAATATGTATTTCCTGAAAGATATCAAAGCCGAATTAAAGCTTGACCGTTTTGTGCCGAATCATCTTTTTTTTAATTACTATAAACAATTTTCCAATACACCTCTATTGATTGATTGAGTATGTATGGTATGGTATTAGGTATCAAGGTACGATAAATTTAAAATTCACGCTAAGGCGCAAAGTTGCAAAGTATTTATTATCAATAACCTATTCCCTTTGCGTCTCTGCGTGATTAAAAAGGTCGTAGTACTTAAAACCAAATCTGTTTATTGATATACCTTTGGTTTTGGCTCCAATTCCGTATTTATCATTACGGTACAAATTGTTTTTAGATTAATATTGGGGTTTTTGGCAAAGAGACCAATTTCTATCATGTGTACAATGGATGGAGGGGCATTAAACTCAATACCTGTAGCTGTAGGTGCTACGATATTTCTTGAGTCGTCAAACATTGTTTTTATATTGATTTTCATCCATTCATAGGCCTCATCTACGGAGATTGCTGGCGTAGCAATAATCGTAGCCCAATTGACTCTCACCTGCCACATTGCCCACCACGCTAGAAATTCGGGTAACAATTGAGGCTGTGCCATTAGAAAAGCCACAAAATCCTGTAATTTCCCTTCAAACCTATTTAAACTGGCCAAATTGGTTAATGCAGTGGGAATATTTTCAGTTTTTCCGCCAAAGCCAACATACAGGCCTTCAAAAGTTTGGATATAGTAAGGGCTGTTGTTGAAATCAGGAACGGGCTCAATAGGCGCAAAAATTTTGGCATGAGCTTGCATGATGGTTTCTAAAATTGGCATGGCCACCAATAAATATTGCGCCTTAGCAATGCCCAATCGGCTTGCCGCCTGATCGCAGAATGCCATAATAGTAGAACAACTAACTATAGCACCAGCATCAATAAAATCAGCATAGGCCTCCACAAAATCAAATATTACATCGGTAGTGAATTGAGGGCTCCACCCCGTGCCCTGTGTAGGCAATAAAGGCCGAAAGCCTGTAAAAGTATTCAATTTCCCCTGCCTTCTGGCCGTGTCGTACGCATTATATTCGTCAATTGTAAAGGGCCTAATTTGGGCAGAACTAAGACCATCTTTTTTCCAGAGTTGCTCAAAATCGGTTTCAAGCTCAGCCGAAAATACTTCGCCTAATATTTCAAAATGGTTTTTACAAAATTCATCATAAAAAGCCGAGCCTTCTACATCACCATAGGCTTCCATAAAGGCCTTCCGATTATGGGGTAAATTTAATGCAACGGTAGCCACGAGTGTTTTATGGGCCGCACAATAGGTAAACCATGTGGGGTCAGTTTTTAAGTAATCGGCCTCCATAATCCAATCACGGTAAACCATCAGCGCGGTATTAACATCAATCATTCTAAACTGCGAATTTTTATAATCTTGTGGAAACCTAATTCCGTAATTCAAAAATTTATCGACAATCAGAAAGTTTTTATTAAGTATTGCCTGGTCTACTCCGTCCATCGAAATTACCACTAAATTACACGGATAGCCAAAGTTATTGTTTATTTCACCCTCAACGCCCCACCTTCGATTGTGATAAAGGGGTGGTGAATTAGAAGTTACACCCTGCCCATAATAGGCCCCCAGATGCGTAATTCCCATTTCAATTTTTTCAGTTTGTGAAAAGCCCGCAATGGTATTTTTATTGAGCTCAGGATGTATAAAAAAGATAAAAGCGTATAATGGGTCTGTGGCTGAAATATTCATTTTCTGTCGCACAAATGTATCTACTATTTGCGATGCCCACGCTTCCTTGCCATCGGCACTTATCAAAGTGCCGTATTCATTGACGGGTAAAAGGTACATGCCCACATCACCATTTTCGAGCAGGTATTGGTAATCTTTTACGTTGAATATACTTCCGTCAGGCAAAATAATATCAGTTGTGCCAAACTTTTCACGAGTGGTTCCATAGTTTTTAAGCGCCAGATCAGTTACCTGATAATCGCTTGGATAAACTGAGGGCTTCTTGTTGTGTAAGACGGGATTTCGGGTAGAATTTTCCATATCTTTATAGGGTTTAAGAAATTGAATATGAAGCAAAATACCTTTTCAGTAAAACCTTAGATGACTACTTCGCTTTCACGTCATCGTTGTAAATATCGCGTACGCACAGGTATTTTCCGTCGCGCTTTTCCCAGATTGCCATGTACTTACCCGTTGAAATCACCTTTCCAGAGGCATCTTTGAGCGTCGATTTACCCACCTCTGTTACGGTATTTTCATCGCCGAATACATCCAAAACGTCATAGATACTCGTGGCGCCTTTGGCTTTTTTGGCAAAGTTTGCCTCAATGTCCTTTTGAAGGGCTGCTTTGCCTACAACCATTGGGGCATTATTGGACAAACTCGCGGCATCATCGGCATAAAAAGCCAGTAGTGCCTGCACATCACGGGCATTGTCGGCAGCGGCCCAAGCCGTTTCTAAAGCTTGTATTTCGGTTTTTATGGCGACCATGTCTGGCTTGGAGGCCATTTGTTCGGCAACCTCAGTTGTTTTGGTTGTGGTGTCAGTAGCAGGCGAATTACACCCGATAGTTAAAAAAGAAATAGCAACGGCTACGGTTGCGGAAAGGAAAAAGTTACCGTTTTTCATTGTTTTGAGTTATTTATTTTTTTTGCCTGTGCTGACCGGTCGCTTCGGCAATACGATTTCGACAGCTCCGTTTTAAAGTTAATATAGCCTTTGCAGGGTGGCTACCCTTTCCAGTACTCTATCGTTCCTTTTTGGTTGTTTTCGTACATAAAATTCAATGTACATTTAACGCCCCCCAGCCCTAATAACTCAAAAGTGTAGGTTTCAAACATTCCTTGGGGCATTCCTGCGTAGTCGAACGTATTATTGCCAATGTAGCGGTATTCTTCACCAAACACTTCATTTTTCAACCAAAGTGCGTTATTTCTTTTGAAAAATTCTCTGCTTTTGGTTTTATCTTCTTTGTTTACATAAGTACCTAATAATCTATCAATTGCCATTGGGTCGGCCATCATAACTTTCGCCATCGACACATCGTAAAGTACCTTCTTTGCGTTGCCCGAATTAGTTACTTTCAGGATTCTTTTTTTGGCAAAATCGGAGTTGGCGTAAACGTCTTTCTCAATGTGCTTATCGCCATTGAAGTAGAGTTGCGTCACCAATGGTTGATAACCTTCGGCCGTAATCATCATGTGATAATGGGCGGGTCTGATTTGCCCCCCACCCGCATCATACGCAACGGGCAAAATCGTTTGGAAAGAATAATTGCCGTTTTTGTCAGAAAAGGTAGTACCACGGTATCTGAACTCCGAGGTGGCGTTGTCATAAACCCCATTTACATCGCAATGCCACAGCTCAATTTTGGCGTTTTTGTAAGGAGTTGTGCAATCTTGGTGCTTGATTTTACCCACAAATTCTATCAACTCTCCCTTTTCTCCTTTAACGACCAAATTGCTACGTACAGGGCTGTCGGGCCGATAAAAAGGCCCTAAAATGTCGGAGGTAGTTTCGCAATCACCCACGTATCGGTCGCCTTCTGTACGTACAAAACCAGTGGCTGATACCGCAATAGCTGATAAAGCTGTGCTTTTCAAAAAGGTTCTTCTTTTCATGATATAGGAGCTAGTAAAATTAGGGTAAAGAGATGCTTATGGGTCATGGGTAAAGAATTACTTATTTTTTCTCCAATTCGAAGGCAATCAGGACATTGCCAGGTATTTCACCAAAAATCCCGTAGCCTGAATTGACAAATAACATATTGTCAATGATGGTAGGTGATGAGCCATCTAGCGAGCCACCTTTTCCAGCGATTCCATTGGAAGTTGTAAAGGATTTTACGGTATCAAATTCCCACAGAACAACCCCATTTTCAACATGATATGCCCTGATAAACCCATCCAATGCCCCGGCAAAAACTAAGTCTGAGCTAACCAATGGAGCGGCTGAATTTGCCTCGGTAGATCTTCCTTTTGCGGGTGGAGTTGGATTTTTCCAAACAATCTCTCCATTGGTTAGGTTTAAGGCATAGATACCAGGCGAAGGCTTTAATGTTGAATCCTGTTTATTTATGGCATAAACATTGTCCGCATTGGCCACATAAACTCTTTTTCCATCAGTAGCCATCCCCCAGTGGATACCGCCTAATAAGCCGCCTTTCCCAACCCTTTTTTGCCAAATTACTTTACCAGTTGCCGGCTCAAGTGCGTGTACAACACCTGATTTCTGCCCAACTACCAAAATGTCTTGACCGTCTTCTTTTTTTACCAACAAGGGTGCCATGCCAAAATCCAAATCTGGTCCTTCTTTATCTGGACAGTTAGGATTACCCGGGCAACCACCATTCCAAGTATCGTGTGAAGTACCCTGAAAATTCCATTTGAGTTTTCCAGTGGTGATATCAATGGCTTGAATGGCATCCGAAGTATTGGTAGCAGGGTTGGTGTAGTTTTCCCCTGTTCCGATATATATAAGGTTTCTTTTGGTATCTATAGTAGGACTGCACCATACAATCGCGCCCGATGGCCCATAAAAAGGTTGCCCATTTGTCTTTTTCCCCGCTTCTTTGGGCTCTTCGGCAATAACGCGGTGCCGCCATTTGATTTGTCCGTTGGTGGCATTCAAAGCCACCAATTCTCCCGACGACGTGCAACAAGCATAATTGGGATCGCGTGCGGAGGCTACCTCATAGGAAGTTAGTGGAACAAAAACGGTATTATTATAAACCGCCACCGTCCCCGTATTGCCCGATTGCGGATGAATGCCCGTTCTAACCTTCCAGATTTCTTTACCAGCCACCGATAAGGCATAGACATTGGTGGAATAATCAGCAAAATAAACACGCACTCCCGTAGAACTTTGATCAATGGCGATTCCTCCTCTAATGGCCGACGTGGCTCTATATATCCAACCAATCTTTCCCGTGTTTTTATGGATGGCATATACTTCGCCAAATTGAGTACCTACAATCAGCCAATCCCCAATTATGGCAGGTTTGGAGCGGACTTGCGTACCGTCTGGAAAACCAAACACCCACTTCACTTTTAAAGCTCCCACGTTTTCTTTGGTAATGGAAGTGCTTTTCTGGAAACCTGTCCCTTCCAAGTTGCCTCCCCAACCTGAAAGAATGGCTGGTTTTTTGGGCAAACTAAACTTCGTAAAAGCTTCCTTTGGAATGACCGTCTCTACCAATGCTTGATTGGTAATGAATTGAGAAATGGCTTTTATTTGATTATCAGATAGGCTTACTGCTTGCAGTTTCATTTTACCAGTAGTCAAAGCCGAATAAACCGTTCGGGCAGTCATAGCGGACAAAATGCGAGTAGAAGGTGTACTTTTCACCCCTGTATTCGTGGTATGGCAAGCTGCGCAGGTACTTTCAAACAGTTTTTGGCCTTCCTCTTTGACCACAGTCGGAATACCTTTGCCATCTCTAGCTTCAAATTGAGAAAAAGCTTGATTTGTAAAAAGTAGGGTAAGGACTAAAATAGCTTTAATGGGCTGCATTTTTTTCATTTTCGAAAGAGGTTTAGGATGAGCAATAATTATCCAATTTGTTAATTTTTAGTTAACTGACTTACTGTATCCGCGACCTTTCTTCTGCTTCTGCTTTTTTGGCGGCGGCTTTCATTTTTTGGTTACCAAAGTTTTGCGACCAAGAGATTTTGAATTTGGGCTGGGTAAATTGTAGCCTCATATCAATATACTGCTGTTGTTCGGGCAAATCCAAGTTAATCCGATAGACCGATGAGTTGAAAATATTGTCGTAACCAATGCTGAGTTTACCACCATTCTTACCCATCTTTCTTTGTAAACCGACATTTAATTCCCCAAATGCTTTCATTTTAGAGATTCCCAACAAACCACCAGAATTGTAATTGCCTGATACTTCAAAAGTGATTTTTTTAGATAAACTGAAGGTCTGTAGGCCGTATAAAGTCAAGTATGGAAATTTTACAGTGATTAAAGCCCCATTGTTATAACTACTTACTTGACTAAAAACGCCTGCAAGGTTAGTGTACATGTTCCACCATTTAACAGGGCTGTAAGGCTGCCCAATAGTAAACGAATAAATTTGCAGGCTTTTTTGATTTTCAGCTACATAGTAGAGTTTATTGCTGCCTGGTTTTACCCGTGCTTGAAAAGCGGCAATTGGACTTGATGTGTAGCTATATTGAAGACTGAATAAGGTACTTTTGACGCGATAATCGGTTTTTAAGTTGTCTGAAATCGCAGGTTGCAAAGCCGCATTTCCTGATAAAAAAGTATTTGGGTCCAGAAAAAGGATAAATGGAGCTAAATCATTGAAAGTTGGGCGGGTGATGCGGCGGCTGTAAGAGAAACTGAGGGTTTTGTTTTTATTATAATTGTGTGATACAAAAACGCTTGGGAATAAACGTCCGTATTGGCGGTCAACGATATTGGGTATTTCTTCCGAACCCAAATTCGACTGCGTGTATTCATAGCGTAACCCACTTTTTACAGTCGTTTTCTCACCCCATTTGGTTTCATAAGAAATATAAGCCGCACCAATACTTTCTTTCAGCGTGTATTTAGCCGTGAAATCGGGGTCGGATACCCATCTATTGAGGAGGAATGTTTCAACCCCCACGTTGTTGTTGAAATGAGACATCACGGCTTTTATACCCATTTCCAATTTGCCTTTTATGCCGAAATCTCGGACATAATCTATTTTCACTACCCCAAAATTGATAGGCGTTATTTTGCTGGTGTGCATTGGTTGCTCAAAAAGAAAGTTGTTCTTGCCATCTAGCCACTTGTTGTCATAATTAACCGATTGTTCGTTGTAGTAATGTAGGTAATCGGCAGTAAACGACAGTACCTCGTTCTCACGTAAAACATGCCGAATATTAAAATTTAAGCCAATATGTTTCAACCGATTGACATTATTGACGTGGAGTTGAACGAGTGTGTCCACCACCTTATTACGTGAAAATTGTGAGTTATTCAATCCATTCTTCAACGCATATTTATTAGATAGGGCCGACACGCCAACGCTGACTGTTGTTTTGGTATTCAATTGATAATCAAGACCAAGACGTAAATTTTGGTTATTTGTCTTTTGTGGACGGAAGGTCGAGGTCTCTGATTCAACTAAATTATTCGCTAACAAAATGCGACGGTATGTCCAAATGGTTTGCTCTTGCCCTAAATGCACATAGTCGTACGCAGCATAAAGCGTTACTTTTTTGTGTCGGTAATTCAAGTTTATACTGCCATTGCCCACGCCGCCTTTACCATACCCTACCGTAAGCGCATAAGAGCCATTAAAGCCTTCATTTTGATTTTTTTTCAGGACAATATTGATGTACCCTGCATTGCCCTCGGCATCTAAATTGGAAGGTGGCGTAGACAATAATTCGATTTTCTCAATGCTCCCAGCACTCATGCCACTCAACATTTGCACCGCAGCATCGGCGGTCATGTAGTTGAGTTTGCCATTGATCATGACCACCTCACCACCCTTGCCAGAAAGAGAAATTGTGTTGTCTTGGCGATTTACCATCACGCCTGGAGAACGTTCGAGAACATCCAGCGCGG
>JAIXPV010000030.1 GCA_027486105.1 Runella sp.
AAATGGCGCGTTTAGAATTTGAAAAAATACAGCCGACCGTCGGAAACTCCTTTCGGCTTTACCATGCCACCGACGAAGAAAGCTGCCGGGTATACTGGCACCATCATCCCGAATACGAAATCGTTTATATCCCCGCTGGTAAAGGGCGCCGGCAGATTGGACGACATTTGTCGCGCTACGAAGACGGAGAATTGGTTTTTATCGGCCCCAATATCCCGCATCTAAATTTTGCCTACGGGCAAACGGCTGATTTTGAGGAGTTTGTTGTTCAACTGCGGGAGGATTTCCTAGGCAAAGAATTTTTGAAAAACGTAGAATTGGAATCCATTCAATTGCTTTTTGAAAAGTCAAAACGTGGATTGGCCTTTGGGATGGATACCAAGCGAAAAGTGGGGGAGAAAATCCAACAAATGCCCACCCAAACGGGGTTCGAGCGCATGATGACGTTGCTGTGGGTATTGCAAGAAATGGCCTTGGCGGTCGATGTAGAAGTGCTGCATTCGGAAGCCAATAACCCCGACGTTCCGCCCAAGGAAACGGAGCGATTGCGTCGAATCTATTCGTTTGTCGAGACGCATTTCCAAACCGAAATAAACCCCAAGGACGTAGCCGAAATCGTCAATTTAAGTTTACCCGCTTTTTGTCGTTATTTCAAAAAAATGACCCACCAAACGTTTACAGAATTTGTCAACGACTACCGCATCAACCATGCCCGCGTAATGCTCTTGCAAAACATAAATGTGGCGGAAGTAGCCTATGAATGCGGTTTCAATAATCTATCTCATTTTAACCGCACCTTTCGAAAACTCACCCATCAAAGCCCAGGCGAGTACCGGAGGCAATTCTCAACGGCGCTGTATCCGTTGTCTTAACATCTTCAATAGTATGCATTGAACCTGCGTATGGATGGGAAAGTTTTTTGATTATTTTTGAGAATTAAAATAATTTTTCCTATGATGAGATTTGCTAAGTGTCTGGTTGTGAGCCTCCTGTTGGCTTCAGTAAATGCTGTATTGGTAGCGCAAACGCTCGAAATTCAGCGTATCCATCCCACCAATTGGTGGATAGGGATGAAAAACCCTAACGTCCAACTACTTGTTTACGGCAAAAACATCCACAAAGCAGCCGTGAGCGTCAACTATCCTGGGGTTCGTGTGCTCAAAACCCATAACGTTGAAAATCCCAATTATTTGTTTGTGGATTTGGCCATTTCCAAAGCGACAAAACCCGGAACCCTATCCTTGGTGTTTACCCAAGGAGGTGCCCAAACCACCCAAAAATATGTTTTGAGTACCAAACACCACCAACCTATTCCTGTTAATTCTTCAGATTTTGTGTATTTGCTCATGCCCGACCGCTTTGCCAACGGCGACGAGTCAAACGACCGTTTTGAGGATATGCTTGACACTAAAGCCGATAAAAATGTGCCTTTCTTACGTCACGGTGGCGACTTTCAAGGCATCATAAATCACTTAGATTATTTGCAAGAATTGGGAGTAACCACGCTGTGGAATACGCCCGTCATAGAAAACAATACGGGGCTAAAAAAAGAATTACACGGCAATTTACAGGCGGCTTACCACGGTTATCATTTCAGCGACCACTATAAAATTGACCGCCGTTTTGGCGGCAATGAAGGGTATAAACGGCTTTCAACGGCTTTGCACCAGCGCGGCATGAAACTTATCCAAGATGCGGTCTACAACCACGTTTCGGAAGACCACTGGATGTACCTCGACCCTCCCACCAAAGATTGGTTTAATACGTGGCCTTCCTACACTGGCACTACTCACAAAGAACAGGCGATTACTGACCCCAACGGTGCCAACATTGACTGCAAATACTTGACCGATGGCTGGTTTACGCCATTTTTACCCGATGTAAACCAACGTAGTCCTTTTTTTGCCAATTATCTAATTCAACACGCCATTTGGTGTACCGAAGAGTTTGGGTTGGATGGATGGCGCATCGATACGTATAAGTACAACGATATGCTTTTCATGAATCGCTGCAATCAGGCCTTGATGGACGAATATCCTAACTTATTGATTTTTGGAGAAACTTGGGTGACTAACCCTGCGTCGTTGTCGTATTATGTGCGAAACAACGTAAAATTCCCTTTTGCTTGTAATCAGCCTGGTACTTGTGATTTTCCGAGCTTTCAAGCTATTAATGACGGGCTAAAAGAATCTTTTGGTTGGGATAGCGGAATCAACCGAGTGTATCAGGCGTTGGCGCAGGATTTTCTTTATCATGACCCTACCAAAATGGTTACTTTTTTGGAGAACCACGATACTGACCGGTTCTTTTCGGTCATCGGGGAAGATTTCAACAAATATAAGTTGGGGGTTACATGGCTGCTGACTACACGTGGTATTCCGCATTTTTATTATGGAACCGAGGTGCTGATGAAAAATTTCAAAAATCCCACCGATGCTGAAGTGCGCCGGGATTTTTCGGGAGGGTGGAAGACTGATACAGAAAATAAATTTATGGCTTCGGGACGGACGTCCCGTGAGAACGAAGCCTTTGAGTTTGTCAAGAAATTGGCCAATTACCGTAAAAACACACCCGCATTGCACAGTGGCAAATTCACGCAGTTTATTCCCCAAAACGGATTTTACGTGTATTTTCGGCACAATGCACAGAAGACCATCATGGTGATAATGAATACGAATACTGATGCCGCTACCCTCGATACCGCCCGCTTTGCCGAGCGAATGCAGGGCTTCACCACGGCAAAAAATGCACTGACTGATGAAACGATTTCGTCGGTGGCTTCCCTAAAAGTACCTGCCATGACGGCGTTGGTGCTGGAGTTAAAGTAAAAATAAGAAAGGGGCGCAAGCCCCTTTCTTATTTTCTATACTGTTCGATTAATTTGAATAATGCTTTCTGTTTTTCCAGTTCTGGAAAGAAATCGTACAGCTGCTCGTGGGCGTCGTAATCAAGGGTAAGCGCCACTTCAAGGTTAAGAATTGCTTCTCGATAATCGCCCGCGTGCAAAAGATAGGCCGTAGCTCGATAATAGAGGCTTGCGTTGTCGGGGATATCGTCGATACCCTGTTGGATGATTTCGTAGGCGCGTTCAAATTGACCTTGGTCAAACAGTACCAACGACCATTTTAGCCACACATCTTCAAAATCAGGTTCTAGTTCAGCGGCTTTTTCGAAGGCCTCATTGCTGGCGACTAAATTTCCGATTTTGTATTCTAAGTCGGCTTGAATCAGCCAATAGTCAGCAACGTGTTCGTTAAGTTTAATAGCTTTTTGAATACAATTGAGGGCTTCAATCCACTTCCCTTCCACGGCCAAGCACACACTGACCCCAAACCAACCTTCGTCCCACTCTTTGTCGAGTTTGAGGGCCTCGCGATAATTGGTGAGGGCATTGCCGAAGTCTTTGAGTTTTTCGTAACTCGCTCCCAAGTGGCAATACAAATCAGCCGAAGGAGGCTCGTGTTTTAAGGTGAGCAGATACGCCTCTTTGGCTTCTTCGAATCGCTCCAGATTCATGTATGCATTGGCCATGTTGAAATAGGCCGATGCAAAATCCTCTTTGATAACCGTTGCGTAGTCGTAAGCATTTAGGGCTTCGTCGTAGCGGCCGAGCTTGCTGTAAACAATACCGAGGTTGTACCAAGCATTGGAAGAATAAGGGTCACGGTCAATGAGCTCATTGTAATAATCGATGCTATTTTCCATTTGCCCAGTAATTTCCAGACAAAAAGCGAGTTCATAAAGCGCATTTTCATTTTCAAGATTATGTTCAAGCGCTTTTTTATACTTTTTGATGGCTTCTTCGTATTTGCCGCCGTTTTGGTATGCTTGGCCAATCTGAAATAAAATATCGTCTTTTTCGTCTTCTTCAATGAAATTGAGCATCTGCTCATAGACCTCTACCGACTGCTCGTATTCGCCCATCATGTTGTAAACTCCCCCCTGCATAAACAGCACATCTAAATCGTGGGGATTGAAGAGCGCTGCCCGTTCGAGCAGGTTAATCGACTCATCAAACCGTTGATTTTGCGCTAGCAGGTGAGCTTTGTCAAGCATCAATTCCAGCGAATAAGGGAAGTGCTCAAGACCGAATTCACAGGCTTGGAGGGCACGTTCCCAGTTCCCTTCTCCAATGTAATGCTCCACGATATGTTCGTAGGCATCTAAATCAAAAAACTGGCGTTCGTGGTTTTTAAGCATCACCTCAAATCGCTGCACTGAGTCCCGCCAATCTGGTTGTCTTTCCTCGAATTCTGGTTGCATATCCTGAATGTATGGGTAAGGTCTTATTCGAAAGATAGGAAAAAATCTTTTGTTGTCAAATTTTTAACAAAATATCCTGTAACTAAATTCAGCAACCTATTTTGGAGGAATTTGATGTAATTGATTGTCAGAAGATTTATTTTTTCATGACATCCTCAATTACTTTTCCGATGTTTCCGCTGGGCTCTAAAATTTTAAGCAACGCCGCCAACGTTGGGGCGGTGTCGGCCACCGAAGTCCGCCCAAAGGTTTCTCCGGACTTAATACCCCAGCCATAAAACAACAACGGAATGTGCGTGTCATAATTGTACGGTGCTCCGTGTGTGGCGGCTGAAGAGCCCGACATCCAGCCGGGTTCAATAACCATCTGAATGTCGCCACTGCGTTTTACGTGCGTGCCGTTTTTGTATAAAGTGAGCAAATAATCATTGATATTGGCATTGCTCAAATCATGCAGATTGATTACATCGGCAATTCCTTCAAAGTCAAGGAGTCTTTTACGAATCACTTTGCAAACATCGGCAACCTCCAGCTTCTTGGCTTCTAGGGTCGCATGGTTGAGGTAGATTTGGTAGTTTTCGGAGATGGTAATAATATCGCCTTCACCAAATTTTTCTTTCAATGCAGCCTTTGCGGCAGCTACCATTTGCCCGATGTTGAGTCGGCCTGCGGGCAAGCGGTTTTGCTTCCAGAGTTCGACTACATCCATCACGGCGTGGTCGGCCGAAATGAAAAATAAATAGTTGCCTTTGCCTACCTGCTTGTCAAGGGCGGTGAGAATTTCGGCAAGGTCACGGTCTAGGCGCAGGTAAATATCTTGTTCTTCTACCGAATTAGGGCCAAAGGCATGACCTACGTAGTCGGGGGTGGAAAAGCTGACGGCTAAAAAATCAGTGGCCGTTCCTTTGCCGAGGTTTTCATTTTTGAGGGCTTCAAGCGCAATTTCTTTGGTGATGGTATTTCCGTGCGGTGTGCTTGCCAGAATGCCGTAGGCGTCGCCCGCTATTCCTGCCAAATCGTAAGGGAAAACAGACTTCTTAGCCCCAGCGATTTTTGCTTCGTAGGCTTTGTCGTCGGCGGTACTTTCGGTGTATTGTTCAATAGGCAACAGTGTATTCCAGTTTTGCTTCATCAGTTCTGATGGGCGTTTTCTGGCGTTATAATCTTTGACCCACTGTGGCAAATCATTCATGTAAAACGTACTCGTAATCCAGTTACCAGTACGGCTATCAAACCAATAGGCACCGTTGGCGGTATGGCCGGCTGGAAGAATAGCACCCCGGTCTTTGATGGCAACCCCGATGGTTTTTCCCTGGAAATTGTTGCCGATGCGCAGTTGGTCAGTAATGGTGCTGACCAATAAATTCTTGGGAGACATTTTGCCCGCCGAGTTGCTTGTTCCGACCGACTGAACCGTGCTGTCGGCTACGCAATACATGCCTTTACCTAGTTTTTGGTCGTACCAATCATTGCCTACGATACCGTGAATGGCGGGCGTGGAGCCTGTATACACCGAGGCATGGCCAGCTGCGGTTACGGTAAGGGCATAATGATAATGGTGGTTGCGGCAGTTGAATCCCTCACGCAAGAGGCGCTTAAAACCGCCTTCGCTGTATTTATCAAAATAACGGTACCAGTAGTCGTAGCGCATTTGATCTACCACTACGCCCACCACGAGCTTAGGACGAGTTAGCTTTTCGGGCGATGAAGTTGTTTTTTTTGTTTGGGCAAATAGGGTAGTTGTACACAGGATTGCCAACGAAATTTTAAGATAGTGCATTATATCAGGTGTAGTTTTGAAAGAGAAATTGGGACGAATTTACGGCAAGTTTTTAAAAATACTTAAAAATGACAAACCATTCTCTAGGAATGGGTTCTTTAGGTGGTAGGGTTGGTCTCGTTTAAGCGTTTTTTGAGTTCTTTTACCCTCGCTCTCTGCATCACAAACTCCGTTTTGCTATCATTAAGTCTAACGATGTACTTGTCATTTTTTAAAAATGTGTAGGTTTTCAGGAAACTCAGGTTTAAAATCACTGAGCGATTGATGCGATAAAATTGTTGAGGGTTAAGTTCGGCTTCCAACTCAGACAAATTTTTGCGGATATTATAAGTGCGACCTTTAGTATACGCAAAATAATTATTAGCCTCTACTTCGATATAAATCACATCCTGTAACGACAAAATAGTCTCCCCCAAATCGTCCCATGCTTCAATGGCCTTAATATACAATGGCATGGGCTGATCATGGTTTGGTGGGTGCTGAAGGTCTTGGTGCTTCCACTCATTGTAGTCTAGCAGTAGGTTGGAATTCAGGTATATATATCCAAAAGGTATCAATACGTTTAAGTACGTCATAAACATATTCGGCTGAAAAACAAAGGTTGGGAAATACGTTTCCCATGAGTAATAAGGATAGAAAAGGAATAAATATCTAATGCCGTTGGTGAGGGGGCTGAAAATAATAATGGATCCTAAAATGCAGGGGAGAAAGAGGATTTCGTAAATCAATACACTTTTAAGATTGAGCTTGATGTGTGTGATTTTGAGCAGACTAAGATACCTCGGGGCCACCTGAATAAAAATCAGGAAAGATACAACTTCAAACAGTGCATTAAAAAATAATGTGGCTTTTAAGTAGTTGCCTAGCCCACCCTGAAAAAGCGATGAAGCACCGCTTCGGTAGTCGTTAAATAGGGTGATTGACCAAAAAAGCCCCACGCCCATTAGTAGGCTTACGAGGAGAAAAATAGGGTGTTGAAAAGCGCGTAAAGTAACAGGCATCAAGGTAGGGTCTTCGTGGTTTTACGAACTTGGCATCTTTTCACTCGATAACACTATAAACAGACCACTTTACAACCCTAAATATGCTTTGCGTTGCCTCGTGCGGTTTGCTTATTCACAGGAAAAGGATGATACTTGAATACCATCCTTTTCAAACCAATAAGAACTTACTATTCCCAAAAGATAGGGAATCAACACAACTAACTATGATATTTTAACTATTCATTTATATTTTTCTGGCCCTATTTTGTTTGTTTTTATACCAATTGTGTTAAAAAGTGTGCCCTAGGCTTTTTAAGGCTTGTCTTTTCCCCTTTTGTGCTTGGAAATAATAGGTTAGTTCTTCTATATTTGGACGTAAAATCCACGTGATAAAATGAAAAAAATTGGTGTTCTTTTACACGGAAACGGCGTTTTTGACGGTTCCGAAATCCATGAATCTGTCTTTACGCTTTTAGCGATTGCCGAAGTTGGGGCAGAGGCTGTTTGTTTTGCTCCCAACGTAAATCAGCATCATGTTTTAAACCACATGACTGGGCAGGAAATGACCGAAACCCGTAATGTACTGGTTGAATCGGCCCGCATTGCGCGCGGAAATATCAAAGACATCGTAGACGTGAATGCTGATGATTTGGATGGCTTGGTCATGCCTGGGGGATTTGGCACGGCCAAAAACATCACCAAATGGGCTTTTGAAGGCCCTTCAGGTTCCATCCTGGAGTCGGTCAAAACGTTAATTTTGACTTTGGTACGCCAGCGCAAACCGATTGCGGGTTTGTGTATGAGTCCAACCACAATTGCCAAGGCGCTGGAAGGGACCGAATTTCATGCCCACCTGAGTGTTGGAACAACCATGGAGCCATCTCCTTACGACATTGCCGCTATTTCGGCGGGAATGGAGTCCATCGGTCAGGTAGCCGAAATGGCGTCGGTGCGCGAAGTATCGGTCGATAAAGACCTGAAAATCATTACGGCTCCGTGCTATATGATGGAGGCAAGCATCGTAGAAGTACGCGAAAACATTAGACAGGCGATAGAAAAGTTAATTTCTTTGGCTTAAAACTTGCGAATTAATTTTCATACAACTACTTTTGCAACCCCAAACAAAGGAAATGGCGAAGTGGTGGAATTGGTAGACACGCTACTTTGAGGGGGTAGTGGGCGTTAGCCTGTAGGAGTTCGAGTCTCCTCTTCGTCACGTATTCAACGCGTTGTGAGTCAATAACTTACAACGCGTTTTTTTTGCTTCTAATATGTGAATCTACTCGTAGTATACGGTTGTATCTTCAAATAAAATTAGGGTCAGTCGGAAAAGTTGGGGGGTGAGAAAAAAATCAGTTGTTTTGCATTGAATCAATTTTGAATACATTGCAAGAATCTTACTTAGCCTTAGTGCGTTTTCTGTTGCCCGAGGGAAT
>JAIXPV010000486.1 GCA_027486105.1 Runella sp.
GCCAAAAAATATAAGACCAAGGTTCACCGTTGAGCGCCCACCGGAGTTCGGGCTCGAAGAAAAGTTTTTTTTTGCCAACACTCAGGTTGATGATTGTGGCAGGCTTACCGAGCATTAAATTAGGAAAAAGTGAAACGCCATTATTGGTTATTTGAATATTGGCAGAGGCTTTTAGAGGCGCTACTGTTTTGACGGAATCACTGTTTTGAGAAAAAGCGACCGCATAAGAAAGAAGAAACAGTAAGCACATTTTTACAAAAATGTTCGTTTGATAAAGATAGCGCATTTTTAGGGGAGTAAATCTAATTTTACTACAAAACTACTATCTTGTGGAACGTTGAATTTAACAAAATTCAACGCAAAACTTACAAAAATCAAACAACATACCGTGCAACTCTCAACTACTCCATAGCATAAATCAGGCCATCAAAAAAAGCGCCCCCTAGGCAGAGAGACGCTTTGTAGGCACTTGTTTGTGTTTATTATTCTTTAATCCGCTTTGCCTTCACATCAAACATATTCATGAGTGAACCTTTCAGATTTTCATCATCTACTTTTTCTAACAACACATTGACATCATAATCTTGAATAGTAAAGTAAAGTGTAATTTTTCCATCGGCTTCTTCAATGTTTGAAATCTTAATTTCCTCCTTTTGATCGCCCGTTTTGGGGATAATCGTACCCGTCAACTTTCCCTCTTTTCGAACCAAAACGGTAGTAAGCGCAGCATCCCCGTTGGGTGTGCCAATAATTAACATTTCCCATTTTCCAGCATAGAGGTCATTGGCTGGGGCAGCGGGGATAGCAGCTTGTGAATAACCATTAAGAGCGATTCCGAAGAATGCTAGGATAAGAAAGAAACTTGCTTTTTTCATTGTTTTTGCGGTACGTCGCAACGTTTGTTTTATAATTTTAAAACAAATGTAGGCAGAATCTTTTTATTGTCTAAAAAAATAGACAATAAAAAACTTGACTATTATATCTTTGAATATTTATAACTGACGAATGGTATTTTTTAAGGAGTAGGAGTACCTTTGCCAGAATCATTACCTAGATGTTCAGATGAATTTATTCTCGAATCAAACCTATATTCCACACCTTGCCATTGATTGTGTAATATTCGGCTACCAAGAAAGAGAGCTTAAAGTACTAATTACGAAGTTGAATTTTAAAGGAGACTTTTATTCGCTCCCAAGCGGTTTTATTTTCCAAAAAGAAGGGATTGATGAGGCAGCACATCGGATTTTGGAAGAACGAACGGGCATTTCAAACATTTTTTTATCGCATTTTAAAAACTTTGGTCAGGCCAATAGAACAAACAAGAAATTCTTGGAGCACATGATTGAGCTGAACCAAGAGCTTTTTGAAGATCATATTGCTTTATCAAAGGCAGACTTTGAGTGGCTCACTGCCCGATTTATTTCATTAGGCTACTACGCCTTGGTAGATATTAACAAAGTTACGCCCATCAAAACTGCTTTAGACGAATCTATGGAGTGGTACAACATCCATGAGCTACCCACCATGATGATGGACCATAACGAAATGGTGGAAAAGGCGCTTGAATCCTTACGGCTTAACCTTGACAACAATATCATTGTGCTGAATCTACTTCCCGAAACTTTTACAATGAAGGAAGTACAAGATTTGTACGAAACCATTTTTGAAAAAGAATACGCCCGCAATAACTTTCAAAAGAAAATTTTGGATTTGAACGTCTTAGAACGTTTAGCGAAAAAATACACGGGAGCGTCAAACAAAGCGCCTTACTTGTATCGGTTTAGGAAATGAGTTTTTTCACTTTTGCAAGTGAAACACACCTGCAAAAATGGTTGGCGGCCACAAGACCGCCAACGGAGTAAATTATTCCTTAATTCTCTTTGCAGTAGCATCAAAACTCATCAATGTGCCTTTGAGGTTGTTGTCATCTACTTTCTCCAAGTCAATCGAAATTTCTCCTCCCTGCGAAGACTCAAAATAGATTTTCAAGGTTTTGTCAGTCTCTTCAATCTTAGTGATGGGGCGTTTTTCGGCGTTAGGCTCTCCGGCTCTGGCCAAAGCTCCCGTTAGTTTGCCGTCTTTGCGTACAAGATTTGTTGCAAACTTTACATCCCCCATGGGTGTTCCTTCCAATGCAATTTCCCATTTCCCAGCAAAAAAATCCGTAGCAGATGCCGTTTGGGAAAATCCTTTTGTCAGTACTCCTAAGAAAAGGGCGATAAAAAACAGACTTGCTTTTTTCATTGTTTTTGCGTTTGTACGTCGCCACGGTTGTTTAGAAATGAAAAATAAATTGGAAGAATCTATAAATCAGAAAATAGAACTGTCGGCCAACCTGATTTACTCCACCACTACCCGCACTCTATCCAAATTTGGAATGCGAGCAAAAGGCGTTTTGGCATCTCCATTGCGTTGGGAGGCCACTCTCATTGTGGGAAAGTAAGTACCTGATTTGGTAAACTTATGGGTCATTTTCAAGGTAGCACGGCCTGTTTTCTCATCAAAAACAATCTTTTCGGATTTGATTGAAAAACTGCCTTTGCCTTCAAAATCCCATTCGGCTGCCACAATTTTGCCGGTGTGTAGCGGCACTTCTACTACCGCTTCAAATGCTACCGTTTGCCCCGCTTTCGTATTTGCTTTCTTTTTACCATGAATTGTGAGGTTTACAACGGGTTGGATGCCTCTACGCTCAGAGGCCGTGGTTGGTACAACTACTTGACCATCTTCGATTTTGTAATTTGTGGATGCAGGTGGTATAATTCCTTTTTCGCACCACGCACTTAAATCTCTGAGGGCTTGCTGTAAGATGCCTAGGTAACTTACGGTGCGAGTAGGGTCTTCTTGCTTTGATAAATCTCCGTGCAAAGCGCGGTCGGTGTACCAGAGCCTAAAATTTTCATCGGTTTTATCGCCCAAATGGGATTTTACTTTTTCGCGATAAAAATCACCTTGCCAAGCAAAAGCCTCCCTGTCCCACAATGAACACAGCACAATCATTTTTCCTTTGAACTTACCCGTGGGTAAAACTCCTGCCGCCCCTCTAGTAAACAGTGGCCCCAGTAGCATGGGTCTTTGTGGGTACTTGGGGTTGCCGTTGGCATCTCGCCAATAATCCCAAACTTTGTATTCTTTGCTGGGCACTTGGTGGCGGTGATAGGTTTGAACCGCCAAGAAATTAGAATTATCAATGAACACCTCATCCCCCACTTTGATTTTGGCTAGAACCGACAGGTCAACGGGGCCAAAAACTATTTTATCGCCCAAAATAGTAGCTAATTGAAGGGTTTTGCCTGCTGCTGCTCCGGTTTTGATGACAAGGTCGCCACCCATGAAATTGACATCGGGCAAAATATCTTCAATTTGGAAAGCCACGGGCATTTTTCCCTCAACACCACCCATACTTTTCCAAGCCAAATCTGCCGAGCCTCTTTCGCCCGCCGTTTCAGGTTCTTTCAAGCCCCACTTTACGGCTTCGTCAATGGTAATACCCGCTTTTATTTTACTTGCTTTTTGAAGGCGAGCTTTCAGAAGCGACTCCGTAGGGTTTGCGCCCAAATACCCCTCTACTTTCCAAAAATCTTCAAAAAACTTGGCATCGGCCATTCTCATTCCTTGGTATAGAGCTATGAAACCGTGGATTCCCATGGTTTTGTAGCCAAACCACGACTGCGCCGGAAAACCCAATTTGGTGGCTTCTCTCAATGCTTCTTTTTCTTCGTCGTTTAAGCCCGCGTACATATCGCCGCTACCGCCTGCTTCAAGTGCGTCAATAATTTGGGGGAGTTTTTTATCTAAAATCCGCATAGCGTTCATTCTGACGGCAAAAACATTTGGAATGGCCATCGGAGACCCCAATACGTAAGGTACTACTCCATCCCAAACGCCATCGGTGTTTTCGATACTACCGATAGTCCTATAAGCACCACCACTGCCGCCAAAAGCGTAACCGTAAGTACGATGTTTCCCAAAAATGTCAGAAGCGACGATTTTAGAAAAAGAAGCGGTGGCAGCATTGGCTCTGAACGCACCAATCGTAGGATCAGAATTGAAACTGGGCTTTGAAAAATCTACTTTCCCACCGCCGTTGGTTTCGATAAAATACGCACCGCTGCTGATTGAGAAACCGATTTTGTCGTCTTCTCCCGTTGCTCCTTGCGACAAAAATTCATTGTCAGGGAATGGCGTAATGTATTGAAAAAAACGCCCTTCATATTGTTCTTTTGGAGGAAAATATAAAGAAAAACGAGTTTCTGTACCCGCAAAACCTCCATGTACATACCGGTGCCTTACTGGTTTCTCTCGCCATTCGTCTATATCAATATAAGGTTTGCTAAACAAGGTATCAGCACTACTCTTGGTTTGTGCCCCGACCTGTACTAAGCTACATAACACGAGCCACGCGGCTAGCATCGTATTTAATTTTTTTGATTTCATGTTAATAGGTATTTTGTGTTAAACTCCCTGAAGTTAAATACTATGGGCCTGCACTACGTCTGCGTTCGTCTGGTGCCACATGATGGCTAAACCTTCGTCTTTTGGCGTACGCATCCGTTCTTCCCTATTGCGTTTCTTCTTATTGTAGCAAAGATTAATGCGTGCATTCTATAATTTACAATAAATTGATTATCAATATTTTAATATTTACTAAATAGAATTCTACACGGTTGAGTAGACAAAGGTAAAAACAAATTCTTTTATTGTATATTTTTTATACAATAATTTTATTCAATTATATATCTTTGCAATGCAATCGTTGTTTTAGTCATTTTTTTATCAAAATTTTGTCAGAACGAATCGCGTGAGCCACACCTCAGCTTATTTTCAAGCTGAATAGTCCATTATTGAAGATATTCACCCCTTGTATCATCGGGTCAGATGTTTACATCTCTTTATGAAGAATCCAAGTCAACAAAACTATATCCCCCAAGTATCCATTGATTGTGTCATTTTTGGCTATCACAACCGTCAACTCAAAGTCCTGATTCCCAAAATCAATTTTAGCGGAGATTTTTGGGCGTTACCGAGTGGATTTGTGGCTCAAGACGAAGATATTGACCAAGCTGCCGAGCGCATTTTGCGCGACCGCACAGGCATTCAAGATATTTATTTGGAGCAATTTCGGGTATTTGGCAAAGCAAGTAGAAGCAATAAGCCGTTTCTTGATGAATTGATTGCCCTCAACTCCGATAAATTAAGGGTAAAAAATGAGGCTCAACAAGACTATGATTGGTTTACGAAGCGGTTTATTTCGATAGGGTACTATGCATTGGTGGATATTAATAAAGTTATTCCCCAAAAAACAGATTTGGATGAATCAATCGAATGGTACAGTATTCATGACATACCAAGGATGATTATGGACCACAGCAACATCATAGCTGAAGCCCTAAAAACGCTCCAAAATGACCTCGATGAAAAGATTAATGCGTTTAATCTTCTACCCGAAACCTTTACCATGAAAGAAGTACAGGAAGTCTATGAAGCCATCAGTGGAAAGACGTTTGTCCGCACCAATTTCCAAAAAATGATTCTTTCATTAGACGTGCTCGAACGCCTCGAAAAAAAGTTTACGGGGGCGGCCAACAAGGCGCCGTATTTGTATCGGTTTAAAGGATAACCCGTAACTAGCGACGTAACAGTTTAATCTCAACTACTCAACGCTTGTTTATTTTTACTTCTGATAATCCAACGCCCAACCCCGAAAATGGTCAAACCAGACAAGGCACAGCCCGCCATCACGCCAGTCATGGGCAAGCTGGTTCCGTTGCTCAATACGCTCACCAGCGCTGCTGCCAACGAGGCAAGCCCCATTTGCAAAGCACCTAACAATGCGGATGCTCTACCTGCTTCTTTTGAAAATGGCGCCAAAGAAAGCGCAGAGGAATTGGGAAAACTAAACCCTTGACAACACAGAAACAAAAAGATGAGCGTGATGGAGTTGTATAAATTGAGCCAGTTGAAAAAGCTCAGCGTACATAAAATGAGACCCAATGTGGTTTGAATCAACAAAGCGGTCTTAATAATCTGCTCGGAGTAGTACCTGCGAAGTAATAAATTGTTGAGTTGACTACTAAGAATCAGTCCCCCCGCTAGTAAGCCAAATATCCAACCGTATTGCTGTTCGGTTACTTTAAAAATCTTCATAAACACAAAAGGTGACCCCGACAAATAGGCGTACACCCCACCCGCTACCATTGACCCCGCAACCGCGTACGTAAAAAACTGGGGATTGGTGAAAATATTGACAAAACTTGGAATAATGTGCTTTGGCAGTAGCGAAACAGAAGCGTCAGGTTTTTTGCTTTCGGCCAACACAAACACAACGGCCAACAATAACAATAAGCCCATAACACCTTGCAACCAAAACACCGAATGCCATCCCCATGCACTAATCATATAACTCCCAACGGTGGGTGCAATGATGGGCGATACCCCAAGAATGAGGATTAGCGTAGAAAATATTTTGACACTTTCCTGAATGGGGAAACTATCTCTCACAATAGCTCTGGGGGCCACCATGCCCACACAACCACCCAAAGCTTGTAAGAAGCGTAGTGCAATCAGCATTTGGATTGAAGTAGCCACGGCACAACCTATCGATGCAAAAAAGTAAATGACCAGTCCGATGGTCAAAGGGGTTTTACGCCCAAAACGGTCGAGCAAAGGGCCGTAGATTAATTGGCCTACCGAGATACCGATAAAAAAACTGGATAATGAGTAAGAGACATCTTCTACCGTGACCTTCAAATCGGTGGCTATACTCGGGAAGCCCGACAAATAAGTATCAATCGAAAACGGGCCAATGGCCGAAAGTAAGCCCAAAATCAAAATTAACAATGAACGGTCATTTTGATTAACTGCCGTTGCCTGTATGTTCATTCAAGGATGTATTAAGTGAATTTTTCAAAAAAACGAACGTGAGGGAGCTTTTCGAAACTTCTTTTCTTGACAAGTTCCTCATCTATCACAATATACAGTAAACCATGCCAGTCTTAAAATGGTGCCCTTTACCTTGGCAGGTATTTTCAATCGCAAAATCTAGTGGCGATCAAAGCACTTCCAAAAACGTAGGTTTCACACCACAAAATTAAGTGCAGGATTCGCTTTCTTGTGAACACATTTCAAAGCAATAATTACGAAAATCAAACTTCCAAAAAAATTAAATGCCAAAGAAAGGAGCAGCAAGTTTCCTTGTCACGCCTTTCTTTGGCAAAGATTTTCAACGGCCTGAAACGTTCAGTAAAATACTATTTCACCACATTTACCTTGACCTCTCCCATCAGCCCTGAAGGTACCAACGGTGAATCTTTGCGATAAAAAGGCATCGTAGTAAAAGTTGTTTTTTGTTTGACATCGGGTTGGGCATCACCAACGAGACGGTTTACCCAAGCGTTTGTGACGTTGACCCGAATGGCATTCTCACCTGCTTCTATTGCTTCAGTAATGTCCAACCTAAACGGCATTTTCCACGCAGTACCCACATTTTTACCATTTACAACCACTTCGGCGATGTTTTTGACGTCGCCTAAATCAATGACATACTTAGCGGATTTGTCAACGGAAGTTACTTTGAAAGTATTTTCATAACTCGCGGTTCCCGAGAAATATTTAACGTCGACATCGGTGTGCTCTGTCCAAGAAATAAGCTTGTCAAAAGCCACATTTTTATCATTAAAACTTACTTTCCAAGGGCTTGAAATCGGGGTCAATGTCGTTTCTTTGGTGGCAGATTTAGTATAACTATTGGCCGTTGTCTTCTCTTTGAAAATGACAAAGAAAGCATCCCAAGATTCAAAGTTTAGCGGAACTATAGTACGGCCATTTTTGATTTGATAACTTACTTTTTCGGTTTTGCCAGTTTGGGCATTCCAGAGTTCGGGCACTTTGCCCGTTACCCGGAAACTCACTTCGGCCGAAGTTGCATTTGCACTGCGGTTGTTGAGCCAATAAATATCTTGGTCGGCTGCCTGACGATGACGATACAGAATCTTGCTTTGCGCTTTACTCACAATCACATCTTCACTCACATTTTGTGCCTTCAATGCCTCTGCCATTGAGCCTTTCAAGACGTTGGGGCTAGCCCAAACCTCGTTGACGATGGCTTGAAACTCGGCCACGTTGTCGCCTAAGCTTGGTGATTGTTCGGGCTTTGTACCCGTTAGTTTCGCCCCTGCTTTTACCAAATCACGTAGTTTTTTCAATACGGGCAAGGTCATGTATTTGGCGGTTTCGTCGAGCACCAACAAGCTGTACGTATTACCACTTTGCGCAACCAATTTCCCATTTTTTACCTGAATGGCGTTGATGAGAGCCGATGAATTGACAAAATCATACTCATAACCCGACGGAATAGCGGGGAGTTTTTCGCGACTAATCCACGTAATATTGTTATTTTCACCGTAGTAGTACAACACATCGGCGATGTTTCGGCCTTGTTGTAACAAGTAACAACTCCGTCCCAAATACGACATCCAGGCCTTACCTCCTACTTCCGCCCAAGTTTCGAGTCGTGTAAAATATTGACCAAATGGCCCGAGTGAAAAGCCTGGGCCTTTATCAAGTGGTTGATGAACAGAAGTATGAATCACAAAACGGTTCAGGCCCGAAGCCATCTCCAAATCGGCCGTACGTTTGAGGCGTTCGGGATATTCCTGAAAAGGTTTGCCAACGGAAGTCATAGATTCGGCGGCCACAAAGGGCTTTCCGTAAATATTGGCCACCGATGCAGATTCCCTGATGTCGGCTTCGCTACGTACTTCTTCGTCGGCACCGCCAGCCAAACTGCCCGGTGTCCACATCGCCGACATCGGAATCTCGGAGTTGCGTTTCACATCCATGCCATCGGCCAAATAAATACGTCCACCTTCGTGCGATTCCGTGTAGCGTTTCATGCCCCTTTTTTGCAACTCTTCGCCAATGACATCATAGTGGTTTTCGGCAATGAGTTCACCAATGGTTTTTCTAAAATCCCACAAAAACTTTTCGCTGGCGTCTTCACTTTTGACGACTCTACCCGTAAGTACGGGCATCCAAGGCACGATATTATAACCACGCCTTTTCTGAAATTCTTCAGGAAATGCTTTAGTCCAGTTCATGTGGCCAGCCTCGTAGCTATCCAACACCATGTATTGCAAGCCTTTAGCCCCCATCATACCACCCGTAGCATCTTTATACATATCCAGATAGGTATTGATGTATTTTCTGACGCCTTCTTTATCCAATTTATCCACTTCTAGGCCCGTGGCTTCAGGCGAGGCGGGGTGGTTTTGACGACCAGTCAGTGAATACCCCAAACGGAGCACCGTCCAAGTTCCTGCGGGGGCAGTCCAGTTCAATGTATCATCCGCACTCATTTTTGAGGTTAAGTCCACTACGTCTTCGGTAGGAATGGCATCAACCGAGGCACCTGTTCCCATTTTTCCATTTTCCCGCCACGGCGAAAACCCAGCTTTGTCTTCAACTTGGTCAATACGGGCCGTATTGTAAAGCACAAATTCGGCCACATGTACACCGTCTGATTTGGTGGGAACGCTGGCGTTGCCCATTAAGCCCCCAAAAGGATTTCCCGCGGGCGGGAGTGTTTTTATCGCGATTCGCCAATATTTGGCCGTTGTAGGCGCAAATGCTACCGTATTGAAAGGTACGGTACTGCCTGATACTTTGGCAATTTCTCGAAAGTTGACCCCATCATCACTTACTTTCAAACTGCGGTTTTCGGGGTTTCCTCTAAATTCGCTTAATGCACCTTCTATCGCGCCAGCTATTGCAAATGCCTTAAAGGTTTGGGGCGTATCAAATTCGTACTGAATCCACATATCTTGACCTACTTCCATCGGAGGAATAAATTCTGCTTTGGCCAAATCACCGTCACTTAGGTCTTTAAGGCTAAAATTTCCACCGCTTGAAGTGACTTTGGGGTTCAGGTCAGCAAAGGGCGTATCGTTTTTGGGCAAACGATACGCAATCACCAACGCATCTTGGTAAAAGTTAGGCTTTTCTCCCACAAAACCACCCGTCAATCCGCCCGCTCCCAACTGCACATTCTGAAATTTACCCGTTATATCCGACGGTCGGGCCAATTTACCCGAAAAAGTTTTTCCGCCTTCGACACGTGTTTCCGTCCAAACGTATTTCTTCATAGCATCTTTGGGTTCAACCCAAGGGCCACCCGTTACACTCCAGCCTGGCGAACCCGCAATGGCCATTTCAAGCCCTTTTTGATCGGCCGTTTGGGTCATAAATTTGAAGGCATCTTTCCAATCGGGCGTCATAAAAACCAATTTTTTGGGCACGACAACGGGCGTAAAAAGGTTGGCATCAAAATTCTGAAAACCACCAATCCCCACCCGACTCATCCATTCCAAGTCTTTTTGGATGCCTTCTTTGGTGATATTGCCATTCATCCAATGCCACCAAACCCGTGGTTTGGCCGAGCTTGGAGGAGTTTGAAACTCCGTTTTGTCTTGGGCATAGCTCCCTAAGCTCAATAGCGCAAGAAGGGCTACAATCGATTTTTTATTTTTTTCCATTTCAGTTTTAAGCGTTGAAATTTGCTTTTTTAGGTGTTTTTCACCACCTAAAAAATAAAAATGTTAGCAAAAAGGTGTTGGCGGTGAGAACACCACCAAGGGCACAAAAGCACTTATTTAGGAAAAAATGGTCGCGGTAAGTCCAACGTTTTATAGTAGTAATTGACCATTTGTTTTAATGATGTTAGATTATTTGGTTGCTCTTTTGTGTCTCGCTCAAACATGACGTACCCATTAAATCTTTGGTGCTTTAATTCCGCAAAAACCGCAGGAAAGTCCACAACTCCCGTACCTACGGGCACATCTTGAATTTTGTTGTTATTGTATTCAGCAATGTCTTTGAGGTGGATTCCAATAATTTTACCGTCTAATTTTTTTAACGCATCTACGGGGTTTATCCCTGATTTCGGATAATGTCCCAAATCAGGACAAGCACCAAAATTGGGGTGCCCCTTGAGGGCTGCCAACACCGAGTCGGGGTGCCAGTAAATGCTATTTTCTTTCCAATGATTGTGAAGAGCTACTTTAATACCATAAATTCCCGCCAAGCTATCTACGCTATCCCACAAATTGCGCGGAGGTTCTGCCGTTACATATTTTACGCCAAAGGCTTTTGCAGCCTCAAAGTCTCGTTTCCAATCAGCTACATTTTTGCCTCCAATGACGTAGATAGACTCCATTTTAAGCCCATGGGCCGCTATTTTTTTCTTTAGATTCTGAATACCCGCTGGTGAAAGTTTAAATAACACGGTGTCTTTTAACTCTTTACCTGATTTGGCAAACACAAATCCTTCTACGTATTTTAGAGAAGCACTGTCGGCGTAGGCTAACTGCTCCGGAAACGACATCGTACTGAAGGTATAAAGCGCCACGCCCAGTTTCCAATCTACCGCCTTCGCAGGTTTGGCTCCCGCCTTTTTAGGACCACACTGCGCACTTAACATCAATGAAAAACAGCCGTTTAACACAGCACTCAGCACCGCCGCAGTTAATAAGTGGATTTGATATTTTCTTTTCATTTTTTTTTGTCGACAAAATACAATGATTAGCGATAAAAGAGTTGGCTGTGAGAACACCCGCCAACGGCATAAATGGTTTTATTTTTTCTTTTTCTAAATATTGAATTGATTCATACCTTCTTTCAGAGCCAACGTTTTGCCTTTCCAAACCAAGTTACCCGTAGCAGTTTTGGGCAGTTCTATCTGAATCTTCCATTTGCCATTTTCAAGTTTATAACTTGTCGAGATACTTCCTTTAGGGTGCGGCATCGTTCCCTTTATATCGGTCATCTGCCCTAAATGCGGGGTAATCTTTACTTTTGAAAACGCCAAACCATCGCTGTCTATTCCTAAAATAGTGCGGTAGAATTCGATGTTGGGGCTTGAACCCCAAGCGTGGCAATCAGAGCGAGTTTTGTCTACATCTGAGGTTTCGGCCCAAGTGGTAAGTCCCATTTGAATATTTTCGCGCCATTTATCCAGCCATTTCAAATAGTCATTTCCTTTGCCTGCTTTTATCAGTGCCTGATGCAAATAATACTTAAAATAGATAGAAGCAGGGGCAAGTTGGGTGTTGGTAATGAGCTGATTTGCAATCTCATTCGCCTCTTGTGGCGTAGCCATTCCCGTTAGAATGGCCAACGAATTGGTATGTTGCGAAAACTCATCTTTTTCTTCCCGGTCGGCAAAAAGTTTTTTGGTATTGTCCCAATATTTAGCTCGAATAGTCTTTTTTAACAACTCGGCAGCTTGTAGATATTGAGCGGTAAAGGCAGGATTGCCCAGTTTCGTTTCTAAGTCTGCC
>JAIXPV010000127.1 GCA_027486105.1 Runella sp.
ATTATGGACATTGCCAAGTGCGTATCTTTGATGGTGACAAATGAGGGTTCTTCTACCCTTTATCAAGGCCTGGATTTGATTAAAGTGCCGGGTATTTATCACGTCGGTGTACCTACCATCTCCGGAACGGGTGCGGAAGTATCCATGACCGCCGTATTGACGGGTCCCGAGAAAAAATTAGGGTTGAAATGCGAATGGACAGTGTTTAATCAGGTAATTCTGGACCCAGACCTGATTGCTACGGTACCGCGCGACTGGTGGTTTTATGTGGGGATGGATACCTACATTCACTGCATTGAGTCCGAAAACGGGCAGTTTAACAACGCGTATTCACACTCCTACGCTGAGCAATCCATGAAACTTTGCCGCGAGATTTATTTGGGAGAAAACAGCGGGCAAACCGCTGAAAACGACGATAAACTCATGGTAGCATCGCTCATGGGCGGTTTGAGCTTGACGTACTCAGAAGTGGGTATATGTCATGCCATCAGCTACGGGCTTTCCAAAATTTTGGGAATGCGCCACTGCTACTCCAACTGCATTGCGTTCAATCATCTGGCAGACTATTATCCAGAAGGCGTAGCGGAATTTAAAGAAATGGTCGCCAAACACAACATTACGCTACCGCAAGGGTTATCCAAAGACTGGACCGACGCCCAAATCAACGCCATGGCGCATGTCTCTTATAAACTAGACCACATGTGGAACCACGCCGTAGGGTACGACTGGAAAGAAAAAGTAACGATTGAGGACATAGAAGCAATTTTCAGGAGACTATAATTTGAAAAAATCAGGTAAAATAAAGGCCCCTCCCGTCAAGTTTCAGACCAAAAGCGCTGCCGTCATTGCGCAGCGAACTGAGGAAACAAATGCCCAATCGTTGCACGGATTGGTAATTCGTTCTACTGGCTCTTGGTACGACATCCGCGATGCGGAAGGACAAATCTGGCAGTGCAGGTTGCGGGGTAAATTTAAGTATCAAGGCCTAAAAGTCACCAACCCAGTGGCCGTTGGTGATTCTGTGTATTGGGAAATCGAAGATGAAACGGCTCAAAAGGGCGTCATCAACGATATTTTACCCCGTCGCAACTACATTGCCCGAAAATCAGTACATAAATCGGCTCATGCGCACTTATTGGCGGCCAACGTTGACCAAGCCATCATAGTGGCTACGCTTACATTTCCGCGTACATCGCTGGGGTTTATTGACCGTTTGTTAGTCGTGGCCGAATCGTTTCGGATACCAGGCGTGATTATTTTCAACAAACAGGATCTTTTTGACGACGAAATCAAGGCCTATCAACAGGAACTGGTAGACCTCTACAACCGATTGGGCTATACCTGTTTTACCACGTCGAGCGTGACCGGCGAAGGTGTTGATACCTTTCAAAAGCTACTTCAAGGAAAAGTCTCCGTTTTGTCGGGGCATTCGGGCGTGGGGAAATCGACTTTGGTCAATACCATTGCACCCGATTTAAACCTCCGAACCAACGAAGTCTCAACCTTTGCCAACAAAGGTGTACATACTACAACCTTTGCCGAAATGTTTGAACTCGCACCCGATACATTCATCATTGATTCGCCTGGCATCAAAGAACTAGGATTATCAGAAATGGAAAAGGAAGAAATTGGCCATTATTTTCCCGAAATACGCGATTTAATCGGCCAGTGTCGTTTCCATAATTGCCTCCACATCGACGAACCCAAATGCGCCGTCAAAGAGGCCGTGGAAGCGGGCGAAATCGCCATGAGTCGATTTGAAAGCTATTTGAGTATGGTAGGCGGCGAAGATAACCGTCGGTAATTGACCATAGGGGCAGGGCTTGCCTCTGCCCATAACCTACCAACACAAAAAAGAGAGAAGCTTATGCTTCTCTCTTTTTTGTGTACTTTGTTTTAAAGTGCTTACAGAAGACTAAAGACTACTGTAAATCGACCGATTAGTACCCTGGATTTTGAGGGAAAGATGAAGTTCCTTCCGCCGTCTTGGCACTTCTGTCAATCTGGGTTTGTGGTATTGGACGCAGATAGTGCTTTTCTGCCACAGCCTGAGCCTGCGGATTATACTTTTTAACTCTATCTACCAAAAGTCCCCAACGCTTCAAATCTAACCAACGCATTTGCTCGCCCGCCAATTCACGAGCGCGTTCATCTACAATAAAGTCAAAAGTCAATTCAGCCTCAGTGATTTTCATAGCGTCTTTTTTTCCTGGCCAGCCCGCTCTTTGTCTTACTACGTTTATATCGGCAACTGCTTCCGCTTTTTTACCTAACTGGAATAATGCCTCAGCACGCATAAGATAAATATCAGCCAATCTCCATACAAAATAATCTCTTGAACCTCTCGGTTCGGTTCTATCGGCACGTTTGGTATCAAAAAACTTCTGTAAGGTTGGGAATAGAGCCTCATCATACCTACCTGGTACCAACACTTGATATTTTCTTTTAGCTCTTTCTGCTTGGCTCATCTCAAAACCAGGAATGAAAATTGTAGTATCACCAGCGGCAAAAGTAACTCGAGCTTTTGAGTTGTCGAATGATGTATTGAAAGTACCAGGACTGTTACACAACCAAGTATCTTTGAAGGTTTTCTTATAACGAGAATCATTTACTCTTTCACCAAAAATATTATTTAAACAGAACGCCGTTGGTCTCAATCTTTTAAACGGACGGCCATTCAATACATCTCTTACCATACCTGCTTGGGTATCATACTGCATACCAAAGAATAAGTGAAGGTTATTGCCTCCCCCACCTTCGCCACCCGCGTTGGTAGCATTAGTGATTTGATCGGTAGTGTATTGTACTGCAAAAACTACTTCCGCATTCTGTTGGTTGTTTTCGTCGTGTACAGCGGCAAAATCATCCAAAAGCCTAAACCCATATTTTGTAATAAGGTTTGTACACAAATCAGCGGCTTTTTGGAAATCGTCAGCAGCTTTATTTGGCCCATAAGCTTTTGCTAAATATACCTTTGCCAATAGTGCCTCAGCCGAGGCTCTTGTAGCTCTACCATAATCATTTGAATGTGCCTTATTTTCTAAATCGGCTATTGCTTCATTACAGTCTTTGATTATCTGGGCATAAACTTCGGCAGAACTACTTCTTTTGGACTCTTTGGTAGGAGCTAAGGTCTCAGTCAACCTCAAATCAAGCGGGCCAAACTGCTCGTGTAAGATATAATAATAGTGGGCTCTCAAAAATTTTGCCTCGGCCACTCTCAATTTTTTGGTTGCATCAGACACTCCCTGTACCGCCGCAGCTCTCTCGATTACCGCATTACAGGTATTTATACCTTTGTACATTTCATCCCACAGGATAGCCAAGTAATCTACGGTTGGTTGAATTTGGGTATCGTAAAAATGAAAACCTTTATATCCGCCATCGGCACCCGTGGCGTAAATATCAGTTCCATACTCCGTGAATGTCAAGCCCAACTGAGTACCATAAAACGTCCTGAGCGATGAATAAGCCGCCTTGGTAGCATCTTCAAACCCTTTGGCCGTATTTATATAATCGTTACCGATATTTGAAATCACCTCTTCTTTTAGCAAATCCTGACAAGAAGTACTGATGAGCAGCATGCTACCCAATGCCAATACTTTTATTTTATTTATATTCATCATGATGATTAGTACTTTAAAATTTAATGTTTAAACCAAATGTAGTGACTGTAGTAGAGGGTGTAACTCCACTATTTACCTCAGTTGTACCCGTTGGCGAAC
>JAIXPV010000248.1 GCA_027486105.1 Runella sp.
AAATGGCTGGCATTTAGCGGCACCGAAAACGGCAACAGCGACGTCTACTTGATGCCCATCGAAGGCGGCACGATCCAACAGCTTACCCATCACAGCACCTACGACTTGGTGGAGGCGTGGTCGTGGGATTCGCAAACCATTTATTTTGAGTCAGGCCCGCAAAACGGAGGAACTACGTTTGCGGTTTCAATCAAGGGAGGCACGCCCCGCCGTCTGTTCAAACATTATTTCAACCGCACCCACAACATCGCCGAAAGCCCAACCGGAGAGTTGTTTTTCAATGATACTTGGGAAAGCGACGACCAAGCCATGCGTAAAGGATACAAAGGCGATTTTAACCCTGACATTCAATCGTACAACCCCAAAACCAACGCTTACAAAAAATACACAGATTACCAGGGCAAGGATATGTGGGCCACCATTGACCGCAATGCAAATATCTTTTTTGTCTCTGATGAAGCCAACGGTGAGTACAATCTTTACACCTTTCTCAACGGTCAAAAAACGGCTCTGACGTCATTCAAAGAATCCATTAAACGCCCGCAAGTGAGCGCCGACGGCCGTAAAGTGGTGTTTGAAAAAGATTACCAGCCCTGGATTTACGACGTAGCCACCAAAAACAGTGCACCCGTCAAGCTCAATATTGTCCGCAATTTTACCCTTTCCAAAGGACAAGATTTTAAAGTGAATGGCAATATTTCAGCCTTTGACGTTGCCCCCGACAACAAGAAACTGGCCTTTGTCGCACGCGGAGAACTGTTTGTTTCTGACATAGAAGGTAAGTTTGTGAAGCAACTCAAAACCACCTCCAACGAGCGGGTAATGGAAGTAAAATGGCTCGCCGACACCATGACCCTCTTGATTGGCCAAACAGTAGGTGGTTATCAAAATTGGTTTACAATTCGTGCCGACGGCAAAGGTGTACTTACCCAAATCACCAACGAGACTCAAAGCAATCGCCAAATTTCGCTCAATAAAGACCGCTCGCTGGGTGTCTACCTGAGCGGCCGCAATGAAGTCCGCACGATTGACCTCAAAACGAAGGAAAGTAAAACCGTTGTCACGGATGAATTATGGGGTTTTTACAATGATTCTCCCCGCTTTTCGCCCAACAGCGAGTATGTGATGTTTACGGCTTATCGCAATTTTGAAAAGGATATTTTTCTACATCATTTGCAGAAAAACGAAACCCTCAACCTGACCAATACGGGTATTTCTGAAAGCGAACCGGTGTGGTCGCCCGATAGCAAATATATCTATTTTTCGTCCGACCGGCTCAATCCGAGCTATCCTTTTGGGCCGCGTAAACAAAAGGTGTATAGACTGGCCCTGACCAAACTGGATGACCCGTACCGTTTGGAGAAATTTGAGGAGTTGTTTAAGCCCGAAGAAAAAAAGAAAGACGCCGAACCAGAAAAGAAAGTTGACGATAAGAAAAAGAAAAAAGGCCAAAAAGACGACAAGCCCAAAGCGGAAAAACCCAAAAAAGAGGAGAAACCCATCGAGATGGATTTGACGGATATATGGGAGCGTATGGAACAGGTGGGGCCGTCGTACGGCCAACAAGGTACGCCTGCCGTGATTCAGAAAGACGCCAAAACTTACGTGTACTATGTATCTGACCATCAGGAAGGAAACAACAAACTTTGGCGCAGCGTTTATGAGCCTTTTCAGAAAACCAAAACCGAAAAAGCCGACGATGCCGATGAGTTTGAGTTGGTTCAGACAGGCGACAAATACTACATTTTAACCGCTGGAAAAATCAAGAAATTCAACTACGAAACCAATAAAGCCGACGAAATCGAAATCAATCATACCTTCCGTCGTAGCTTGGAAGAGGAGTTTCGTCAGATGTACTACGAGGCGTGGGCGGGGGTTGAAGAGAATTTTTATAACGAAACTTTCCACGGAGCCGACTGGAAAGTTTTGCGGGACCGCTACGCTAAATTCTTGCCGTTTCTCAACCGACGTGAAGATTTTAGAACGCTGTTTAACGACATGCTAGGCGAGCTGAACGCGTCGCATTTGGGCTTTTATTCAAACGGAAAAGAAGAGGACGTTTTTTACAAATCGCAAACGATGGAGCCGGGTGTACTGTTTGACACGCAACGTCCTTACGTGGTCGAGCGCGTGGTAAAACGCAGCGCCGCCAACAAACACGGCAAAAAAATCCTGCCCGGCGATGTGCTAACGCACGTGAACGGACTGGCCGTTGATACGCTCCAAAACCGCGACTTTTATTTTACCAAACCCTCCACCGATACCGAGCTGGAACTGAGTTTTCGTCGCAAGGGTGTCGATACGACCTACACCGTACGAGTGCATCCGCAAGGTTCACTTTCGGGAAATCTGTACGACGAATGGATGGATTGGAATCAAAAATACGTGGACGATAAGTCAAAAAACCGCATTGCGTACGTCCACATGAAAGATATGGGATTGGGACAATACGACAGGTTTGTGCAAGATATGACCCGCGATTGGTACAAAAAAGACGCTTTGATTTTGGATTTACGCTACAACACAGGGGGCAATGTTCACGATTTGGTCCTAAACTTCTTAGCCCAAAAGCCTTATTTGCAGTGGAAATACCGTGAAGGAGCACTTACGCCACAGCCCAATTTTGGCGTGGCGGCCAAGCCGATTGTGCTGTTAATCAACGAACAATCGCTATCTGACGCCGAAATGACCGCGACGGGTTTTAAGGCGCTCAAACTCGGCAAAATCATCGGCACAGAAACATACCGCTGGATTATTTTTACTTCGGGCAAAGGGCTGGTCGATGGCTCTTTTTACCGCCTACCCGCGTGGGGCTGTTATACTTTAGATGGCCAAAACATTGAAAAAGAAGGCACTGCCCCCGATATTTACGTGAAGCAAACCTTCACCGACCGCCTAACCGACAAAGACCCCCAACTCGACAAAGCCATCGAAGAGATTTTGAAAGACCTCAAATAGAAATTCCATTATCTTTGAAGCCCCAATTTAATCGGAAATCGGAAATCGGAAATCGGAAATCGGAAATCGGAAATCGGAAGTCGGAAGTCGGAAATTCACAATTCACTAAATTACTCATTACATTATGCCAAGCTGGTACTTAGGAAAAATTAAATATCAACAGGAACAGGAAAACGGAGCGCTCAAATCCATTTCAGAAGCGTATTTGGTTGATGCGGTTTCGTACACCGACGCCGAGGCGCGTCTGTACAGCCTCGTGGCCGACAATACGCCTGATTTTCAGATTAGCAGTCTGACTCGTATGAAATTATCAGATGTGTTTCATTTTGAAGATGAAGGCGGCGAAAAATGGTTTAAGTGCAAAACGTTTTACGTTTCTATCGACGACAGTAAAGGCGCTGCTAACATTAAAGAGAAGAAAATTGTGAGTTTTATGCTCGTCAATGCCGACAGCCCTAAGCAAGCCATCGAGCGCATTGAAAAAAGCCTCGCAACCATGCTCATTCCTTACGAAATCACCGACGTAAACCTGACGCCAATTCTGGAAGTATATCCCTATTCTCCCGAAGACGACGCGCAGAAAGTCCCCGCTGGCTTCCGCCCGTTAGCCGAAGTACTGGCAGAACAGCAGGGTTAGATTACCTACCAGACATCAATGAGGGGCGCTGCGAAGTGCCCCTCATTGATTATCTTCTCCGTACACCTGGGATGGGAGGCGACGTGGGAGTTTGTCTGGGAGTTTGTGCCATGCTTCCCATGTTGGTTGCTAAGTTGGTAAGGTACACATTTCCAGAGCGAAACATCAAGTTGACGGCATACAGCCTATCTGAAGGTACTCCGTCAAAATGGGCGGGAATCCAACGGGGCATGTCCTTGATGATATCCGCCAATTGTTGAAGGGTTACAAAAGAACTATTTTTGAAGGTATGGAGCGTAGCCACGCTGTCGGCTTGCACTAGCAACACAAATGAATAAAACTCCGTGGCCGATGAAGGGACATCTTTTAGTTTTTTACGAAGATACGCCTGCAAGGCATACTCTCCTCCCTGAAACATTGGCTCGCCCGAAAACTCAAAAAATTCAACCTCATTTCCGTCCAAATCATAGCAATGCTTGTCTTTACGCATCCCGTTGCGGTACCATTCGCGGCGCTTGATGCTGCCGTCGGGATAAAACACCTTAAACTCCCCAAACTTCTCGTTGTTTTTATAATCGGCAATCCAGTATAAATCCCCGTTGGGATAAAAACCTTTGGCAAACCCCTGACGAATCCCCTCTTTATAATCCTTGAAATTGGTTTCGGTAAGCAGCAGACCTGATTTATCATAAATCCGGAGCGTGGCATAGCGCTTTTTTTTATTTTATAAAGTCACCTCTTCGTCGTGGGTAGAGAAGCTTTTACGCTGTACGGTGGTCGTCACCGTATCCGCTAAGAAGGCGTGGGCCTCTCCTGCCAGCAACCAACAAAACCCTAAACAAATGATGAAGATTTTCATAGCCTTAGTTACACTAAAAAAAGCAGTATAAACAACAAATTTCCCCTCTAAAATAACACAAATTTCATCAAAATCAGGGCTTGTTTATCGGCCATATTTTTCAAAAACGGGAGAAGAGGCGCGCGGCTGACGAAACAACTTCTGAAAAATAGGAACTTGTGCCGTAAACTTGATAATCCCTTCTTCCAAAGGCACTTGTGGGATAGCCAACAAATCTGCCACCTCTTTTCCCAACAAAAACCGCATCTGAGCCAACGGAAAATTTTGCAGCGCGGGCTGAGGCGCCTGTTGTTGGAGTACCTTGGTCAACGCTTTGGTGAGGCCGACGCCCGCCTCCGAGGCCTTAAACTGTCGGAGAAAAATAGCGCGGTCCAAATGAAATGCTTCGCGTAGATTAAGGGGTAAAAGAGCTTCTTCTACGCCCAGCAAAGCCCCCACTACGCTCCAAAAGTGAAGGAAATCGGCTTCATCCCCTTCGGCGGCGGTGATTCCCAACTTACGAAGCCCCCTGATCACAATGTAAGAAAAGGC
>JAIXPV010000403.1 GCA_027486105.1 Runella sp.
AACACTCCACCCCAACAATAAGTAATATGCAACCGCTATTCCGAACACTCCTCTTACTGTTTATATCACTGAAGCTATCGGCACAGGATCATGTTTTTCTGGAAACGGAATCCTTCGCCGATAAAGGCGGCTGGGTCATTGACCAGCAATCTTTTGTGGTTATGGGCTCATCGTACCTCATGGCGCACGGCATGGGCCGTCCTGTAAAGGATGCCACTACTACTGTTCTATTTCCCAAAAAAGGGAAATACCGAGTTTGGGTACGCACCAAAGATTGGGCCCCGTTTCCGAAAGGCCCTGGCAAATTTCAGGTTGTGCTAAATGGCAAATCCATCAATCAGGTTTTTGGGGAAAGCGGCTCCGACGTGTGGAAATGGTATCCTGGCGGTGAAATTGACGTGCAAAACGAGCAAATGAACGTTGCATTACACGATTTAACGGGTTTCAATGGTCGCTGCGATGCGATTTTGTTTACCAGCTCTCCAACGTTTATCCCGCCCGACAAGCTCGATGCCCTGACGGCTTTTCGTAAACAGCAACTAAAGCTGAACGATGCCCCCGTTGAAGCCAACAATTTTGATTTGGTGGTTGTAGGTGGGGGAATTGCGGGTACTTGCGCGGCCATCTCGGCTTCTCGCATGGGCTTAAAAGTGGCTTTAATTCAGGATCGTCCAGTATTGGGCGGAAACAATAGTTCAGAAATACGGGTGCATTTGAGAGGTGATGTGGATAAAAACCATTACCCCAAACTCGGTCGGATTGTGCGTGAAATGGACAACGGCGACCCCGGCAACGGTCATCCGGATGGCCAAGAGTACGGCGATGCGCGAAAAACGGCCATCGTGAAGGGTGAGCGGAATATCTCGCTGTTTTTGAATACCCACGTTTATAAAGTGGAAAAAAGTGGCGATAAAATGGTAGCCGTTGTGGGTCGCGACATTGCCACCAATAAAGAAACACGCTTTACAGGTACGTTTTTCTCTGATTGTACGGGCGACGGTACCATCGGCGATTTGGCAGGGGCGGAGTTTAGAATGGGCCGTGAAAGCAAAGCCGAAACGGGCGAATCGTTGGCTGCCGACAAAGCCGATAATTTTACGTTGGGCACGTCCAATCTTTGGGCTTCTTTGGAGCGCGACACGGTGTCGTCGTTTCCCGAGACTCCTTGGGCGCTTCCCTTTTCCGACGAATACCACATTGACGAGGCCAGAGCTGACTGGCAATGGGAAACGGGTTTTGGTAATTTTAACACCATTACCGATGCCGAAAAAATACGCGACCACAACCTACGAGCCATCTACGGCAACTGGTCGTACCTGAAAAAGAACAAACCCGCCAAATATGCCAAACGCGAACTGGCATGGGTAGCCTACATTGGTGGCAAACGCGAGTCGCGTCGGTTGATGGGCGACCACGTACTGAACCAAATGGACATTCAGGAAGGCAAACAATACCCCGACGGTACCGTGACCGCTACTTGGACCATTGACCTGCATTTTCCGGACGAACGCAACAAAAAATATTTTGAAGGACAGGAGTTTTTTGCGGGTACAAAGCACATTAAAGTAGCTCCTTATACCATTCCGTACCGTTGTCTATATTCCAAAAACATCAGTAACTTATTCATGGCCGGGCGCAACATCAGCACCACACACGTGGCCTTTGGCAGCACGAGGGTTATGCGTACCTGCGGCATGATGGGTGAGGTGGTAGGCTTTGCCGCGTACCTGACCAAAAAATATAATACCTCGCCCCGAGGCGTATATCAAGAGCACCTGCCCGAGTTGATGGCGATTATAAAAGACGAAACGCCGCCAGCCAAACCTTAAAAATGGGGACAAAGGTCAGACGACAGTCAGACGGTGGCACCTAGACCGTGCTATAAATTTACGACTTTACTCAACGTTAAGTAAATGAGCAAAATTAATTTACACTTCAAGAAGAGTCGATAAGTTATAGATTATCAATATTTTATGCTCTATGCGCCACTGCGACTTTGCATGAATAAATCTTAAATCACCACACATGAAAGTGATGTTTCTCCTTTTGCTTACCTTCATTCCTGCTTCCCAACAGGGACAAATGAGCGTGCTTTTGGAGGAAACAATGGTTAGCTTTTCGGGGGAGGCGCAGGGAACAACGTATCATATCAAATACCGCGACGAACAACAGCGCCCGTTTCAAAAAAAAATCGACTCGTTGTTGGCAGAGATTGACAAATCACTGTCGATTTACCGACCCGACTCCGAGATTTCACAATTCAATCGGTCTATGAGTCATCGGTTTGTGTCGCCCCACTTTTACGCGGTACTTAAAAAATCGGCCGAAGTGTTTCGTACTACAAAAGGGGTGTTTGACCCAACCGTGCTGCCGCTGGTGGAAGCCTACGGATTTGGGCCAGCAAAACGGCCCAAAGGAGCTTTTGTAAATGTGGATTCGTTGTTGCAGTATATTGGTTTTCAGTATATTGTCTTTGATTCTGTCTCGGTGATGAAACAAAAGGCAAACATTCGTTTAGACCTTAATTCAATTGCGCAAGGTTATAGTGTTGACCAAGTGGCGGCATTATTGGAAGCACAAAGTATTCAACATTATATGGTCGAAATTGGCGGAGAAGTTCGGGCCAAAGGGCAGAAAGACAACGGCCAACCGTGGACCATCGGCATCGAAAACCCACTTCATCCTGCCCAACTGCAAACAAAATTGAAACTCAATGATCGGGCCATGACCACAGCAGGCAATTATCGAAATCGGTACGAGGCCAACGGGCAGGTATTCAGCCATATCATCAACCCCAAAACGGGAGAAATGGAACAAAGTGCTATCCTCAGCGTCACTGTTTTTGCCGATGATGCCATCACAGCCGATGGATACGATACCGCTTTTTTTGTGATGGGATTGGATGCTGTGAAAGAGTTTTTGGCAACCCGAAAAGATATGGACGTTTATATCCTTTATACGGATGATACTGGTCAGTTGAAAACATATTTAACTGACGGTTTAAAGAATTGATAATAAATCAGCTGGTGAGGCTGGTCGGACTAAATAATTAATAACTCAATGCGTGTATTTTTCATTTTACTCATTTGCTGTATAACTACCTTCGCTCAACATGAAAAAGCGTCGGTGTTGGTTAATCAAGCCGGCTATAATCTGGGCGAATCCAAACGCTTTGTGTGCGTGGGAGCAAAAGACGGGGCAAAATTTAAAATCATCAATAATACGACGAATCAATCCGTATTTGAAGGTGAAATCCTTAATCAGCAAGGCTGGTTTACTCGTTTCAATCCCATATCCAAAGATGAATTTCGGGTAGAAGTAGAGGGCGTGGGTGCTTCCGTTCCGTTTTGGATTGCCGACCATTTGCTGGAAAAAATAGCCTCGAAATTGGGCTATCAATTCTTTATTGATGTACGCGGCTCCGAAGACCCCATCAATGCCAATTTGCCGAAAGTCTACGGCGGAGGGCCCTCGCGGGATGGCGGTGCGTATGGGTTAGAAACCATTTTTGAATGCCTGCAATACGCCTCCAATCCTGCCTTGTATGACCGCTGGAAAACCGAATTTGGCGATAAAAATGTGCCTGATTTGATAGAACTTATTCTATGGCACGCCGAATTTGCCTACGCTCACGTCGCCTATCAAGGTCCTGTCGGCCCGCGTCACGGTTCATTGGGCTACGAAGGACAACCACGGATGCAGTACGATTATTGGAATTTACTAGACCAACTTTCGGTGGTGTGTGCGGCGTATCATGATTTTTTGAAACCGTATTTGCCCCGCGAAAAATACCTGAAATACCGCCAAGTGTGCAATGAAAAATGGATGGCCTACGACCGTCATAAAGTGGTGCGCTACTGGACATACAGCAACAAATGGGTGGATGCTGGTTTTCAGGAATTTAACGAAATGGGCAATGCTTACGGTCAGTCGGTGTTTAGCAATTTATTCATGTACCTGTGCGAAAAAAATGAACCTGATGGTAAGCCCCAACAATACCTGAAATGGGCGCAGGAAAGTGCGACGGACATTATTCAAAATTGGGATTTTAATAACCCTCGCCACATGTGGTGGATTCGGAACGCCGAGCACATTACGCCACAGGCGTTGGCGTATTTTCTGCTGGTCGCGCCCGAGCACGCACCCAAAGGCTCCAAAGAAAAATTAAGTGCCTGGGCCACGCACATGCACCAAAAGACCAATAATTTTTGGAAATACCGCGTCCATAGCGAAACGGAATGGGCGCACCCCAAAACCAAAGAATTGGGAGGAGCGCCTGCCTTGGGCGGTTCGATGTTTGCCGTGGCGTATTTGTTAAACGACGCTCGATTGCGCGATTTGGGTTGGGCGCAGGTGGATTTTGTGTTTGGGGTTAATCCCGTTGGGGCGCATTTGAGCAACAAAAGCAAAGAGCGAGTAGACATCGGTGGTTATTGGGACGGCGTTGAGCACGGCTGGCCCGCCGCGCATCCCAACGGTTACGGAATGTTGGGTAAAGTGCGCGGCACGCTTGACGGCTCACCGTTGGACAAAGATTTTCAGAAGACAAAAACTGAAACACCTAGCGGCAACGAAAGTCAAGATTTGATTGGAAAAGATGCCTATGCTACCGAAGGCTGGTGTGTGTCAAACCGAGGATGGCAGGCCACGCTCACGTTCTCCACGCTCGGGAGTCAACACGTGAAAATTTTGAGTCGGGATGGAAAAGAACTCAAGCAGGCCAAAGCAGGCGAAACGGTAGTTTTTGAATTAAAAGCCGCCCTCAACATGGATTGGAATCAGGCGGAGAAAGGGCAGGTCTTTTTGGCAGTTAATGGGAAACCCGCTACGGCTATAGAAGTAACCGAAACGGGAGACAATACGGGGATTTTTCGGGCATCGTATACCATTCCTGTAGCCTCCCGTTCGCTGCAAGTATCGTACGGAGCAATGGGGTTTGTCCAAAAAGCGGATTTAGTTATAAAATGACTTAAGTAATTAAGCAAATTTATTCACGCAAAGTGGCGGTGGCGCAAAGAGTATAAAAGGTTGATTATCTAAAACTTAGCGCCTTAGTAGCTCTGCGTGAAGTGTAAATTAATTTTGCACATTTACTTAACTCGGTGCCAAAATTAACTTGAGAAACAATGTTAAAAATAAAACACTTTTTACTCATACTGACCCTTTTGGTAGGCTGGGGCAACAGTTGGGGGCAAAAGTCTTTGGTGTTGGAAAGTTCTTCCGTGAAAATGCGGTGGGAAAACAGCGCGCAAGGTTGGCAACTCAAAACTCTATCGGTCAAAAAAGGTCAAACTTGGACGAATGTAAAAACACCTTCTGGAGAAAATACGCTGCTTTATGCCGCCGAAAAGCCTTCGGACAAACCCGAACAAGTTGTTAAAAGCATCACGGGCGAAGAATTCCCTGGCCCCAAATACCACTACCAAACCAAATGGTGGGGCGAAAGTATCAGCCCTGTTTCGCTGAATACGGCGGGAAAAGTGTTTCATTTTTTTGCGAAAAATGGAAAACAAACGGCAGGGGATAAGTTGACTTTTGAGCATGAAACGGAAACCGCCAACCTAACAACCGAATGGAGTCTTGATCCAAAATTCCCCACCGATATTATCGTCAGACAAACGCTGACGCCTAAAACCGCAGGTTATTTTTCGTTGGCAACCCCCACGATTGCCTCTGTAAGTGAAGTGGATATGGCTTGGGCGTCGGTGCCGGGCTATTTTCAGGGAAATTACATTCAACCTAATTTTGCCTTAGCCTATGCCTATGGGCATGGAGTGCCTGCCCTGCCTGTTGTGTACAGGGAGCGCTCGGCGAGTACGTTAAGTCCGTTGGTTACGACCAAAAACG
>JAIXPV010000408.1 GCA_027486105.1 Runella sp.
CTAGAGGGGTATCTTGTACGGCAAACGAAAAAGGCAACCAAAGACCAACGCCCAACGGAACCCAACGTTTCCAGCCGCGCAATCGATTGGCATACAGTACGGCTACGCCAACCATTAGCATTAAAATATTGCCTATGGGCCACCCGATATCGAATATCCAGAAAATAGGGGGTTTGTAAGTAGGTGCCATCAATTGCCATAAATTCGAAATATTGGCCCATATTAAAGTGTACATTACCAGCCAAATAATGTTTCGGCTGTAACGGTTGGTACCAGTCAGCTTGTGCCGTTGAAGAATTACCAAACTTGCCATCCACCCAGTCATATAAATAAGCCCCCAAGCTCCCGTCCACCGAGAGTTGGCAGCGGGTGGATAGTACTCTTCAACGTAAAAGCCTACACATAAGAATGGAGCTGCCAACAAGGCAAATATGCACAAGTTTTTAGATGACATAATTGATCAATGCTAAGGTGTTTGAATGGCTGTAGATTTACAATTTCAAAAGTAAAGCATCGTCTGGGGTGCTTAAAGCTTTATGCTCCGAAGGTGCGTAATCATAGTCTCAAATGTTGAAATCACTATTTGAAATGTTAAAAGTCAGTTGCTATGCTCCTACATTTTTCAGCCAACATCAGCTGGGATTAAACTGGAAATACTGTACCCAAAACAAAATAAAAATTTTGAAATGAGTATAGTAACATCTACAGGCGGGGGCTTCCAAAAATTGACCCTCTTGCATCCCAAACCAAATCTTTAACGGGCTGGATTCAAGCCTGCAACCCCACAAGAAAATATCTATATTGAATCTTATGATTCCATTATGGAAAATGCTGTTTGTCAGAGATTTCAGTTTGGAAATTTAAAAGAAGCAAAGCAAAGAATGAATCAATTTAGAGAATGCTGTCAAATCGGAGCGCTGATGCGATTTGACAGCATTCAGGGAGGTGTTGGTTTCAAAAGCCCGTCTGAATTCTTTTAGTCAAAAGGTTTGGATATGAAAAATAGTCCCATTAATCAAACCCCTATTCCCTAAAATAAGGGAAACTCAGTGTCTAGTATTTGGCGGTCACCATACTTTATTATAATTCATTAGCCATTTCAATGGCATTGCGGAGAGCGGCGAGTTTATTGTGCACCTCCTGCATCTCAGATGCAATGTTGGATTTGGCTACCACGCCCATTCCTGCCTGATAAAACAACGTGTTGTTTTTACTTAAAAAAGTCCGAATCGTAATGCAGTGGTTGAAGTCTCCGCTGAAACTGATATGTCCTAACGCACCGCCGTAAATACTACGATTAGTGGTTTCAAGACGATTAATGATGGTCATCGCGTTGTGTTTGGGGGCACCTGAGAGTGTTCCAGCGGGAAATGTGTCAGCCACTAATTGGAGTGGATTGACCCCCGCGCTCATTTTTCCCGTTACTTTAGAAACCAAGTGAATCACGTGGGAGAAAAACTGTGCTTCTTTGTAGGTTTCTACTTTGACCACATCGCAGCTCCGACTCAAATCATTGCGGGCTAGGTCTACCAACATTACGTGTTCAGCCGTTTCTTTGGGGTCGGCGGCAAGTTGACGCGCCAGTTCCGCATCTTTTTCGTCGTCGCCCGTGCGTCGGAAAGTGCCCGCAATGGGGTGAATTTCGGCGTGCCCGTTTTTGATGTAGATTTGTTTTTCGGGCGACGAGCCGAATACTTTGTAATTGCCAAAATCAAAGTAAAAAAGGTAAGGTGAAGGATTGATGGAGCGCAAAGCGCGGTAGACGTTGAATTCATCGCCTTCAAATTTTTTGCTGAAACGGCGCGAAGGTACAATCTGAAATACATCGCCCCGTAGGCAGTGATTGATGCATTGCTGAATCGTACCAGCCATTTGCTCATCGGTTACGTTGCTTTCTTCGGTGGCATTGGCTTTAAAGCGGAACGTCGCCATTTTGGGTGCTTTAACAATCATCTCCAGCGAGTCCAAATCCATGCCCATACTTCGGCTGTGGTTGGAATCCTGCCTTGTTACGCCATAATCATGTTCAAAAAGATATACTTCATCCTTGAAATGATTGAACGCAATCACAAAGCGATACACGCGATACACCATCTGTGGAATGGCGTTGTCGGGTGTTTTGGGCTGAACCTCAATGTCTTCAAAGTATTCTACCGAGTCGTAGGTAATATGCCCAAACAAACCACCATTGATAAAGGGGTAATCATTCTTTGGAGCGTCAAAGCGCTGAATAAAATCCCGCAGGGTTTGCATGGCGTGTTTGCGATGCGGCAAACCAAACGATTCTTCGGAGCCGTCAGGAAAGGTTTGCGTTACCACGTCTTCGTCCAACACAAAAGAGGCTACGGGGTCGCAGGCAATGACGCTGAAGCCGTGCTCCATGCCGTGGTATTCGGCACTTTCAAGCATGACGGTGTAGGGGAATTTATCGCGGAGTTTGAGGTAAACGCCAACGGGCGTAAGCATATCTCCTAATAATTTGCGGCTTTGGGTGGTGATTTTGAAGGTAGTATCGGTCGTTGTCATTACCTGTATCGATTGAATGTGTTAGTTATCAAGTTTGGGAATTTAAAATAAAAAAAGCTCGCTGTGCGATGAACAGCGAGCTTTTTGGGTTAAAAATAAGCATAGCATTACGTGTTCATCTTTTTCGAAGAAGAACGCCACCACCATGCGCTATTTTTGACGTTTAAAATCATGTTGCAAAATTACAATCGGGATTTATAAATCCAAATTTTATTTATTCTTCCTCACAAAACCCTCTGTGGCTTTTCTAAACTACTTCTTTTTGTAGAAATTGTAAATAACCGAAACCTGTAAGGTGCGATTGTAAAGCGATTCCGTTTTGGATGTTGACAAGTTGGTAAACCCGTGAATGTAGCGAAGGTTCAGACTGAAGTCTTCGGCCATATCCATAAAGTCAAACCGCAGCCCTGTGCCCATGCTGAATTCGTTTTTGCGAAGCGGAACCACACTCCTGAGGTTGTTGACCGCGTAGCTAAACTCTGGAGCAACCTCAAAAGTTAAGCCTTCAGTAAGAATATATCCCACCACTGGTACAAAACTGGCGTAGTTGAAATTATTGCGTACTACTTCGAGCTCTCCCTTAAATGTACCGCCGCGTACTGAAAGTTGTACTTCTGGTTGAAAAACCCATTTTTGATTCCGAATACGGTAAAAAACGCCTAAATTAGGGTGAGACTGGCGCTTGAGACTGTAAATAAAGTTGGGAGAATAGGTGCTGCTAGAAATGTTTAGTCCTGCCCGCAAGCCCCAATGGGGTTTCATGTAAACAGTCTGGGCCTGTGCACTCACCGACACAATCACCAAAAGTAGAAGTAATCTAAGGTTCAAATTCATGATACAATTCAAAAAGTTAGTTTATGGTGGTTTTCAAACCACTTGGCTGTATTAGTGGCAGCCTCACTATTGTTTATGTGATTGATAATTAATTTCTTACTTTAATTTAGCCTAGGGTCGGTGGGGTAATGCGACTTGACGCGGTACTCTCCGCCCATTTTTCGTAAAACGGCTCTCCAAAATTGGTCAACTGGCGTATCGAAGATAAAACTCGCATCCGCATCTGATACAATCCAGGCGTTTTTGCTGAGTTCTTCGTCCAATTGTCCCGCTGACCATCCCGAATATCCAATGAAAAAACGCAAATCTTGCTCCGTTATTTTCCCCACGTTGAGCATGCTCATGATTTGTTCAAAATCACCGCTCCAATATAAATTGTCACCTACTGGCACGGCATCTTCAATGAATGACAATCGATGAAGAAAATGCAATGTGTTCTGTTCCACTGGGCCGCCCAGATACAGTGGCAGGTTGGTCACAACTGGCTCTTTCAGAACATCGTTAAGGTGTAAGTTGGTGGTTTGATTGAAGACCAATCCAAAGGTTCCCTGTTCGTTGTGTTCGCACAAAAATACGACGCTCCGTTCAAAATTGGGGTCACCCAAAAACGGTTCGGCAATTAACAATTTTCCTTGGGCGGGTTTTAGCGGGGGCATTTGGTACTGGTTCAGTGTCTCTTTTAGGGAGATAACGAAATAAAAATCAAAAATAGTGGATTTTCAAGAACAAATGAGCACGTTACGATTAAACCGCTTCCAATTTTTGCGCTTTGAAGGCGGGACGCGGCCTGATATTCAGGGTTTGAAACATCTCTTGGTCGGCGTCAACATCAGGATTGGGGGTTGTTAGCAGTTTTTCTCCCGCAAAAATAGAATTGGCCCCTGCCATAAAACAAAGTGCCTGTTCTTCCATCGTCATATTGACACGCCCCGCCGAAAGGCGAACCATGGCTTTGGGCATCAGAATACGTGCCGTGGCTATCATCCGAACCATATCCCAAACCGATACGCGTTTTTGGTGCTCCAATGGCGTGCCTTCTACGGCTACTAACGCATTGACAGGCACTGATTCAGGAGCCTGTGGAAGCGCCGCCAGGGTATGAAGCATTCCGATGCGGTCGTCGTGGCTCTCGCCCATGCCGATGATACCGCCCGAGCAGGCCGAAATTCCCACTTTCTGTACGTGATTGATGGTTTGGAGGCGGTCGTCATAAGTACGGGTCGAAATAATATCGCTGTAAAACTCCTCGCTCGTGTCGAGGTTATGGTTGTAGGCGTATAGCCCAGCATCTTTCAGTTTTTGAGCTTGGGTTTCGGTCAGCATTCCCAACGTGCAGCAGACTTCCATGTCGAGTTGATTCACGCCTTTGACCATTTCCAGTACTTTATCAAAATCGCGATTGTCGCGCACTTCACGCCAGGCCGCACCCATGCAGAAGCGCGTGCTGCCTGCGTCTTTGGCGCGTTGAGCGGCGGTTAATACTTCATCAACTTCCATCAGTTTATGGGCTTGTACTCCCGTGTGGTACCGCGCAGCTTGTGGGCAATAGGCGCAATCTTCGGGGCAGCCGCCCGTTTTGACAGACAGCAAAGTGCAGACTTGTACTTCTTGCGGGTCGTGGTGTTGGCGGTGAACTGTAGCGGCGCGGTAAATCAACTCCAAGAGAGGGGATTCATAAATTTCGCGTACCGCGTCTTTCGATAACGTAGGATTCATCTTGCGCAATGACTTTATTTAAATGGGCAACAAATCTGTGAAAAAATAAGTGGAAGTCAAGTCTTCTCCTTCGGCATTTTGGAAGTGATAGGTCTTCTCGACAGTTTCTCCTTTTTGAAAATCAATGGATTGGGAGAAATAAGGAGCTTCAAAAACAAAGGTGTGAAACTCGCCATTTTCGCCGCAGGGGTCGATATTGGGGGGTAACTCTCTGACAAAATCGCGGTCTAGCACGCGGCCGCAAAAGGATTGGTTCAGTACATTCCCGTTTACGCTCACGACGATGGTTTTGAATCCTAAGTCCCAAAATTCTTCCAGCAATTCTATCGAAGGACGTTTCCAGAGGGGGAAAATGCCTTGCATTCCGACGGTTGCTAGTTGTTTTTCGCGGTAAAGGCGTAAGTCTTCCAGAAAAATATCGCCAAAAATGGATTTTGTAATGCCCGCGTCGGCCAAGGGTTGAAGAATTTCAGTCATACGAACTTGGTATTCTTCCATAGACGTGGTTTCGGGTAGGCGCAGCTTAAGCAGTTCGATGCCTAGCCGTTGCGCCTGTTGGTCGAGCAGTTCTTCACGCACCCCATGCATCGAAATACGCCCAAAGGAGTCGTTTAGGGAAGTCAGGAGGTAACGAACGTCGCAGGCTTTGTCTTGCAAACTATGATACAATGCCAGTGCCGAGTCTTTGCCTCCCGACCAATTCATGAGAGCGGCCTGCATTATTCAGCAACGGCCAGTTTGGGGAAACGCATTTTCAGAACTTCAAAGCCGCCAAACAGTAAGGCGCTGTACGCCAGCGTGCCCGCCAGAAAATTACGCATAAACGGCACGCCCTGCGTGAGGCATTGCACAAATCCAGACCAATCGCGGGTGAGGGGCAGGCCCGTGCGCAGATCAATGCCACCGCTCAGCCATACGCTGCCATCCGACAAGACCCAATGCGATAACGTGGCAATGATAGCGGCCAAAACGACGTTTTTGACGTTGATTTTTTGTAATAATACTTTTCCGTAAAGAACAGTCAGCGCAAAAATACCGTATACCCAATACCAACCCTCGTAGATGATGCCGTAGCGGCCCTGGTAAATGACGGCGTTGATGAGTAAATCGCTGATAAAAAGGGTGATAAGCGGAAAGGCAAAGGCTTTCCAACGGGTGGTGAAATACGCACCGCTGAACAGCGCCATCGCGCCCAGCGGTGTAAAATTGGAAATGGGCGACAGCTGCGCCACGTTCAGAATACGAATCAGCGCGGCGGCCAGCATAAAGCACAGCAACGTCAGCAGACGGGGATTGAGGGTGTTTTTCATACTATGTAAATGAATAAAATCGGTTTAGCTGCGCATCCTCCGTGCGCGGCGACTAAATAGTTCATTGGGCAGGTCTCCTGACTTGTTTCATCGCTCTTGCACCTTCCCGATTTAGGTTTGAAAATCAGTGGTTTATGCAGTTGATAAGAGCGACCTTGGATGAAACTTACAGTTGCGGGGACAGTTTCCGTTTTGCACGAAATTCCCTTTTAAGCCGTCAAAGCCCGCCACGAAGCAGGCATGAGGCACCCAAAACGAATACAAAAGTAGGGAGAAGTCGGGAGTGAGGTGTGAGAAAGGTGGATTTATTTTTTTGAGAGGCAACAGATTTGCTTTGGGCGTTGAATCGTGTAAAAGTAAGAAACGACTCACTTAGACACTTTTCAACTTTCTTACTTCCCCCGTTTTTTTGTTGATTAAAAGGGTAATACTTGTAGGCCCACCTCCCATTGATATACCTATTTGGTAGTTTCTTCTTTTTAAACTCCCATCTCTATGGTAAGTTTCCACCCACCTTCCTCTCCTCTTTTGTTCAACAAATACCCGATCACCAACCTCATTCAACAAAGCTTCCAGTTGTTCGGGGGGGACTTCATTTTTGGTGATTCTAAGATTTTCATCTCGTTCATAAATTAACACAATCTTTCCCCACAGGTGGGCGTACTGCCGAGGTGGATTATCTTTAAAACTATCGGTGAGATTTAGCCCTAAACTAATTTTCTTTTCAGCTTTTCCGCTATCGGGGAAAAGCCCCATGTGTATAACGACCATGTCTTTGTACATTTCATTGGCTTTATTACAATTGATGATAAACTCCCCAATGGCATCAATGAGAACTGGGTCTTTGATTTGGGTTTTCTCGCAGGTTTGAGCCAGAGCAGCGGCCCAAAAACAGCATATAAAAATCGTCAAGTGAAATTTCATTGACTTCATTTTGTTAGCGATTTAAAGATATTGCCTATCATCCCTATCATTCCATTTTTTATCAATTATTGCTTTTTCTAAATCTCCTAAAGTTAGCTTATGCTTAGAGCGTTTTGGTAATGGAGTTCCATAAATGAGTTGCTTAAACCAATTAATGTTAATCAGCAGTCCTTCATCGTCAAAATATTTTGAAAATTCAAAGTTAGAGAATTCAATATTGAATCTGCTGAAAAAAGATTCCATAAACTCAATTGCATCGTCACCAGTCAATGATAAATCTCGCTCTAATTGAGTCTCTCTCGTTAACTCTTTTCTGTATTTCCACCGTGTAGTATGTACAAAGCTAATTAAATCACTAAAAATATCTTGTTCCATATGCTAACAACCTTGAGTTATTTCATTGAATTTAGAAGTAGTTTTATATAAAATAGAAACTAAATCATAAGCTAAAATTCCCCAACTAATGCCAGGTAGGGCCATCTCAAAGTTACGCATGAGGAGTAAGACTATTTTTTTGAACAAAAAAGCAAAGCCACAAACAAAAATAGTGGCTTTGCTTGGTTCATTTACGATCATCTTCAAACAGATTTCAACTTTCTTACCTCTCCCGTTTTTTTGTTGATTAAAAGAACAATACTTGTAGGCCCACCTCCCATGGATACTCCCTGTTGAAATCGTCGGTATTTCAAACTCCCATCTCTATTGTAAGTCTCCACCCACCTTCCTCTTCTCTTTTGTTCAACAAATACCCGATCACCTACATCAGTCAACAAAGCTTCCAATTGTTCGGGGGGAACTTCATTTTTAATTATTTTGCCCTTTGCATCACGTTGATAAATCAAAATAACCTTTCCCCACAGATGCGCATATTGTTGGGGGGGATTATCTTTAAAGCTATCGGTCAAGTCTATCCACAAATTAATTCTTTTTTCTTCCTTTCCACTATCAGGATGCACTCCCATATGTATAACTCCCATGCTCTTGTACATTTCATTGGCTTTATTACAGTTAATAATAAACTCCCCAATAGCATCAATGAGAATAGGGTCTTTGATTTGGGTTTTTTCGCAGGTCTGAGCCAGAGCAGAAACCCAAAAACAGCAGAGTAAAAGCGTGATTATCAATCTCATCTTTTTATTAGGTTAAAAAATAAAGATAGGGAACAAAACTTAATTAAGAAAATTACTAGTCCCACCACAATCACTTTTCCAATTGTTCTTTCTATTAGGGTGATTGCATCAAACGTTAAGTTGACTCAGTAGCGTCATTAAATAGGCATCATCCCGAGCAGCTTTCTTGCGTTTGCGCTTTAAACTCATTTTAGTCGGGTCTCGGCTGATC
>JAIXPV010000196.1 GCA_027486105.1 Runella sp.
CGTGAGAAAATTGGTTTATCTTAACACACGCTAACCCTGTTACACACAAACAGGAGAAAAACCTACATGCTCCATCAAATTCAGGAAATCGACACTCATATATTTTTAACGCTCAATGGGTTACATACCCATTGGGCAGATACGATTATGTATTGGGTAACGCAGCGAAACACGTGGATACCCCTGTACGCCCTGCTGATTGTGTGGCTCATTTGGAAGTATAACCAACGAGCAGCGGGGATGATTGGCGCGCTGATTCTTACCATTATTATTGCCGACCAAACGGCCTCAGGCTTGCTAAAGCCCTTTTTTGAACGTTTACGACCGTGTCATGTTTTGTACTTACAAGACAAACTCCACTTAGTAGTAGAAGATTGCGGGGGCAGGTATGGATTTGCCTCCTCCCACGCCGCCAATAGCTTTGGGCTGGCCATGGCGCTGTTTTTACTGGTAGGGAAAAAGTACCCCTGGGTCACTTGGTTCTTCTTTCCTTGGGCAGCGGCGGTCTCCTACAGTCGTATTTATGTAGGTGTTCATTATCCGTTTGATGTTGCCGTTGGGGCATGCATTGGAGCGATGGCGGCATGGATTGCCGTCAAAAGTGTTGAAAGAATCCTCAGGTTACGAAAAAAACCTGCCTAAGATTCCTCAAAAAACATTCCAATCATGAATTCGGTAAAAGAAAAATCCGTACCTTTGCGCAAATTTTTTCAGGGCATGTCCTCATTTAATCCAATAAAAATATTCTCCGGTTCGCAGTCAAATTATTTGGCAGAAAAAGTTGCCCGTCATTACGGCAGAGACTTAGGCGGCTACAGTCTACGTAAATTCAGTGACGGAGAAATGTCTCCCAGTTTCGAAGAATCCATTCGAGGATGCGACGTTTACTTAATACAATCAACTTTTAATTCTTCCGAAAATTTCATGGAATTATTGTTGATGATCGACGCCGCCAAGCGAGCATCTGCTCACCAAATCACGGCTGTGATTCCTTATTTTGGATATGCTCGTCAAGACCGCAAAGACAAACCAAGGGTGCCGATTGCCGCCAAGTTGGTGGCCAACTTGCTTACTGCTGCAGGGGCTGAGCAAATCATGACGCTTGATTTGCACGCGGGTGCCATTCAGGGTTTTTTTGATATTCCAGTAGTACATCTAGAAGGCACCAGCGTATTTGTGCCGTACATCAAGAGTCTGGAGCTAGACAATTTGGTGGTGGCTTCTCCCGACGTGGGGGGTGCTGCCCGCGCCCGAAACTTTGCGAAATTTTTCAACGCCGACATTATCCTTTGCGATAAATACCGCAAAAGAGCCAACGAAGTAGCATCGATGCAGGTAATAGGCGACGTAAAAGATGCCAATGTGGTCTTCATTGATGATTTGATTGATACAGGAGGCACCATTTGCAAAGCCGCTGAGCTCGTTATGAGCAAAGGAGCGAAATCGGTACGTGCCATTTGTACCCACCCAGTGATGTCAGGGCCCGCCCACGAACGTATTCGTACGTCGATGTTGGAAGAACTGATTGTGACGGATACCATTCCGTTGCGCGAAGAAAATGAAAAAATTAAGGTATTGTCGGTGTCAGAATTATTTGCCAAAGCCATCGGCCGTATCCGTGACCACGAATCTATTAGTTCATTGTTTATAAATCCTGCTTAGCAGGGGTTAATGAGTTGTTCATTAGCTATTTTCAAACTATTTTAAATACAAAAATTATGAAAAGTACAGAGATTGTAGGGTTTAAAAGAGCGAATCTCGGCAAGAAAGAAGCACGCGAACTACGCCTTCAGGCAATGGTTCCATGTGTATTGTACGGAGGAAAAGAACAATTGCACTTTGCAGCGCCAATGTACCTCTTCCGTGAACTTCTTTTCTCTCCTAACGTTTACAAAGTGACGTTAAACATCGAAGGTGAAATTCATTACGGAATTTTGCAGGATGTACAATATCACCCAGTGAGTGACATCATCCTTCACGCCGACTTTTTGGCCATTGACGATGAAAAAGAAATCAAAATTGAAGTACCTGTCCGTTTTACAGGAACTGCCATTGGCGTAACCAAGGGGGGTAAACTGGTACAGAAATTGCGTAAAATCAAAGTAATCGGGTTGGCAAAAAACATTCCAGATTTCGTTGATGTACCCGTAGGTGATCTTGATTTAGGAAAATCAGTAAAAGTGGGTCACTTAAAAGTGGAAGGATTTAAAATCGTAAACAATGCTTCGCTACCAATCGCGGGTGTTGAAATCCCACGTGCATTGCGCGGTACGTTGAAGTAAGCTTTCCCCATAAAATGGCTAATAGACAAGAAGCCCCGCAAATTGCGGAGCTTCTCTTTTATATACCAGAATTTTTTGCGGCAACTTAGGCAGTCACGGGCAATTGAGCCTTCAATTTATCTTCCAATACTACCTGTGGTACAGCACCTACTACGCGGTCTACTACCTCTCCATTTTTGAAAAACAACAAAGTTGGAATGCTGCGAATACCAAATTTCATGGCTGTTTCGGGATTCATGTCAACATCTACTTTTCCGATAACTGCCTGTCCTTCATAAGCTTCTGCGAGTTTTTCTACTACTGGGCCCACCATGCGGCAAGGTCCGCACCATTCTGCCCAAAAATCTACCAAAACTGGTTTATCTGAACCTGCGACCAAGTCGCCAAAGTTTGCGTCTGTAATTTCGACTGCCTTTCCCATTTTATTATTGATGACCGGGTCGCCGGTACGA
>JAIXPV010000738.1 GCA_027486105.1 Runella sp.
AGCAAGACTGCCTTTATATCAACCAACAAGACGGCACTTTCAAAGAATCGTTGCGCCAGAGCATGGCCCACACATCTAAGTTTTCGATGGGGGTAGATATTGCTGATTACAACAATGATATGCGGCCCGATGTAGTTACCCTCGACATGCTGCCCGAAGATAACCATCGTCAAAAAATGCTGAAAGGCCCTGATGAATATGACCAATATAAACTCCTGATTGACAGCGGTTATTACCATCAAAATATGCGTAATATGTTGCAACTGAACCAAGGGTTGAAGCAAAATAACCCCATCCCAGCATTTTCAGAAATTGGTCAGTTGGCGGGCATTTCGGCTACCGACTGGAGTTGGGCAGGATTATTTGCCGATTTTGACAACGATGGTTGGCAGGACTTGTTTGTCTCTAATGGTTATTTACGCGATTTTACCGATTTGGATTTCATGAAGTACACCGTTGCCGAAGCCAAACTAGACTACGCAGCGCGCGGAATTCTGGATTTTCAGACCTTTGAGTTGGTCAAAAAAATGCCCTCAAACCGACTGCTTAATTACGTTTTTCGGAACAACCATGATTTAACGTTTTCAAAGAAAAACCAAGAATGGGGCATTACTTCGCCTTCGGTTTCAACAGCCGCCGCCTACGCCGATTTTGACGATGATGGTGACATGGACATGGTGATTTGCAACCAAAATGAACCCGTACATCTTTACCAGAACCAAGTCAACCTTAATAGTGACAAGCCCCATTTTCTAAAGGTAAAGCTCAAGGGGCAAGATGGCAACGCCCAAGCTTTGGGAGCAAAAGTTATCGTTGAAACCGTCGCTGGGGTTCAATACCGGGAGCTGTATCCCGTGCGTGGCTATCAGGCGTCGGTCGAACCACTGCTCAGTTTTGGACTGGGCACACAGCCGTCTGTAAAATCCCTCACGGTGTATTGGCCCAACGGAAAGCGTAGCATTTTACCCAATCCCCCCACCGACCGGCTGATTGAGTTATCGCAGCAAGAAGCCTCCGAAACGGCGGTATTTACCTTGCCTGCTTTCACGCCGTTATTTAACGAAACCGTAGCAAAAAACACCTTAGCTTTTCATCACCGAGAAAACGATTTTATTGATTTTAAAGTCGAAGTTTTGATTCCGTACCAACTCTCACGCCTAGGGCCAGCACTAGCCAAAGCGGATGTAAATGGCGACGGGCTCGAGGATATTTTTGTAGGCGGGGCCGTAGACCAAAGTGGCGAATTGTGGCTGCAACGTACTGATGGCAATTTCCAGCAGGCTGCCCAACAACCGTGGCAAAAGGAAGCCGTCAGCGAGGATGTCAACGCCCTTTTCTTCGATGCCGAGGGCGATAAAGACGCTGATTTGTACGTGGTGAGTGGAGGAAATGAGTATGAATCTGGCTCGCCCGAATACCAAGACCGGCTGTATATCAACGACGGAAAGGGGCTTTTTCAGCGCTCTGTTTCGGCCCTTCCTCCCATGAACGACAGTAAAATGGCCATCGCTGCAACGGATTTTGACCAAGACGGTGACCTCGATCTTTTTGTTGGAGGTCGAGGCAAAGCTGGTTTTTTCCCGATGCCTTCGGTGAGTTATCTCCTTCGGAATGACAAAGGTATTTTTACCGACATTACGGCGCAAACTGCCCCTGATTTACGTAACATTGGCATGGTTCAAGCGGCCGTTTGGGCTGATTTAGACAAAGATAAATATCCCGAACTGATTTTGGCGGGCGATTGGATGCCCCTCAAAATTTTCCGAAACATGGGCGGCCGTCTCACCGATATATCTAACGAAAGCGGGCTCATTAATACCGAAGGATTGTGGGCGACATTGCTCCCCGCCGACGTTGACAACGACGGTGACGTAGACATCATTGCGGGCAATGCGGGCCTCAACAACCAATTTAGGGCGTCAGTCAAAGAACCCATGAGTATCGTGGCCGCCGACATCAACGACGACGGCATCATTGATCCCATCTGGAGTTATTTCATAGAGGGGAAAAGCTATCCCGTAGCCTCCCGCGACGAACTGCTCGACCAAGTAGTGCCACTTCGTAAAAAATTTAATCGCTACCATCTCTACGCCAACGCCACCATCAACGACATTTATTCCAGTAAACAACTCGCCCAAGCCCACAGGGTCTACTGCCGTCAATTGGCTTCGGGCATTTTTCGTAATAACAACGGCAAATTTGAATTTGAGGCATTTTCGGTTGAAGCACAGTTTTCGCACATCAGCAGTATTTTATACGAAGATGTAGACCAAGACGGCCACAAAGACCTATTGCTATTGGGTAATTTTCACCCGTATCGGGTACAAATGGGCCCCTGTGACGGCAGCTTCGGGCAATTAATGAAAGGCAATGGCAAAGGGCAGTTTACGACACTTTCGCCCGTCCAAACAGGCTTGTGGGCGCAAGGGGACGTGCGCACTGCCACCATTATTCAGACCAAATCAGGCCCCAGAAAGTTATTATTGGGCTTAAACAATGACCAATTAAAGATTTTTGAATTTAAGTAAATACTCGGTATGGCTTCCCCAAAAAATATTTTTTTTTGTTTACAACAAAATATCATCAGCGGAGTGTTACTGCTGCTTTTGGGGGGCATTTGCAGTCCCCACGCCATGAGTCAAAGTCCCCAGTTGGAGCAAACGGCCTTCCACCAAGCGCATCAACTGCTGACCGACGTCATCGTTACTGACATTCTTACCCCGCCCGTGGCTTCTCGCGTGTATGTATACGCCCACGTGGCAGCCTACGAAACATTGGTGGCAGCCCGTTTGTCTTCGTATCAAACACTGGCTGGACAACTTTCCCAACTCACCCCTCCCCCTGTTCCTACCCACCGTATCAACCCTAGCATTGCGGCCATTGAAGCACTCCTCACCACGGGGCGTGCCATGATTTTTTCGGAACAGATGTTTGATGAAAGCAGCGCAAAAATCTGGCAAAGTTTTGCACAAAATGGCTATTCGCGGGATACACTGGCGCTTTCGCGGGCCTATGGGCGGCAGGTGGCCCAACACATTCTGGGCTGGACCGCCAACGATAATTACAAAGCAACCCGGGCCATGCGGCGCTATGCCCCTATCAAGCGCCCTGGGATGTGGTTGCCCACTCCACCAGGATACATGGCGGCGGTAGAACCCTACTGGAACCGAATTCGGCCTTTGGTGTTGGACTCTGCCTCCCAGTGCAAGCCAGCTCCCAACACACCTTTTAGTACCGCTTCTGATAGCCCTTTTTTTCAGTTGGCAAAAGAAGTGCATCAAGTAGGACAAACCTTAACGCCTGAACAAACCCTAATTGCCAATTTTTGGGATTGTAACCCCTTTTTTCTCAATACCCGAGGACACCTCAATTTTGGCACAAAAAAGCTTTCGCCCGGAGGGCACTGGCTTTCTATTGCGGGTCAGGTAGCGGCCCAAACCAACGCTGATATTCTAAAAAGCAGCGCCGCCTATACGCTCACGGCCATTGCATTGTTTGATGGGTTTATTAGTTGTTGGGACGAGAAGTACCGCTCAAATGTGATTCGTCCCGAAACCTATATCAACGCGCATATCGACGAAAAATGGCGTCCGTTACTCCAAACACCCCCTTTTCCTGAATATACCAGTGGCCACAGCGTTATTTCGTCGGCGGTGGCGGTGGTGCTTACCCATTGGTTTGGCGACAACATTGCGTTCACCGACGCCACCGAAGTGCCCTACGGATTACCTACCCGGCAGTTTAGTTCTTTTAAACAGGCCGCCGAAGAAGCCTCCATCAGCCGTTTATACGGCGGGATTCATTACCGCCCCGCCATCGAAAATGGTCAGAAACAAGGTCAACAAATTGGAGAATGGGTGCTTCAAAAAGTAAAAATGCACAAGTAAAAGGGAGCCAACTAGCGTCTTTTCATTAAAGCTCTAATATACAGCCTTTAACGCTTGCTTTATGAAAACTTCGTCCCTCTTCTCCTTCCTAATATTTTGCTTTGGTATTGGCTGTTTTGCTCACAATGAAAACAATTTACCTACCTCCTCCACGGCTCAGATTTCACTAAAAATAACTGGAAGAACGCAGGGATTGAGCGTTTTTATCACGAAATTCAATTCGATCAACTACCGAAGAGACACATTAGCTGGCAGTCAAATTAATTCTTCAGGAAATGCTGTATTACTGCTCTCATTGACCCAACCTACCTTTGCCGAAATATGCATCGGCAATAAAAAAACTGACCTGTATCTTAGCCCGGGCGACGACTTACGCCTTGAAGCTGATTTGACAAATCCCAATTTTACCTTTACCGGAAAGGGTGCCGAAGCCAATAATTACCTGTGGCAATCTGCCGTTATTCAGGATAAAAAATTTCGATATAAAAACCAATATATCAATGAGTTAAATACAAATAAATTTGTTATTCGACTGGATACGATGGCAAAAGCGCTCAAGGCTTTTCATTCCCGGTATGTCTCAAAGCACCCCTTACCCAAAAATGTAAGTACTTTACTCAAGGCCAACAATGAGCTGTTGGTACTGGCATTTGCTCAAAATTATGCCGATGCTTATTTTGGATCTTTTGCCACCAAAGACAAAATGCCAAAACGTCTGAAAGAATTGACGAATACCATCTTTTTTGATACCACATTCCTTCATTCAGGAATGATAAATTACACAGGAATGCTGGATTATTATTATCGGCAAAAATTCTACAATCCTTTTTTTAAACCGACCGACACACCGCAAAAAATAGATTCGATTCGTCATATCCTTCCTCAGGCCGCCCACGCAAACATTCAAAAAAGTACGTTTGCGCCTCCTTTTAAAGCGTTCTTTTTGGCTAGAAACATTGATGAAGCGCTGGAAACACTAGGAATAATTCCCGCTACTGATAGCCTGCTTACGGATTTCAAAACCCATTACGGCACCTCTCCGTATCTGTCTGTTTTGCAAAAAAGTTATGCAAAATGGCTCAGCGTAGCATCTGGCACAACCGCGCCTGATTTTACGGGAGAAACGCCCGACGGGCAGCGATTATCATTGAGCAACTTAAAAGGGAAAGTAGTTTATATCGATATATGGGCTACTTGGTGCGGCCCCTGCCGAGCTGAATTTGCATGGGCAAAAGAATTGAAAAAACAGTTTGAAGGAAATAACGAAGTTGTGTTTTTATATGCTTCGGTGGATGGCGACCCAAACGCCTGGCGTAAATTCCTGAAAACGGCCAATAGCCCCGAAGGAGTCCACCTCAGGCTCTCGCCCGCAGAAGATCGCAAAATCATCGAAGAATATCAGTGCGGTGGCGGCGTTCCCAAGTATTTTCTCATTGACCAACAGGGAAAAATCGTGAGCACCCTTGCCCCCAGGCCCTCATCTGGCAAAGCCGAGGAAGCCATCCGAGCGCTATTGAAGTAAAATATCAACAATGACAACGTTTGAAACGTTGTCATTGTTACACTTACTACACATCCTGCCGCAGCACTTCCAGCGGTGAGCGCGACAGAATCCCCCAGCTATTGATCAATCCGATGAATACCGTGATGGAAGGCACTACCAAAAATACTACCAAAACAGGCAGAAATTGAGGGTTAAAATCCGTTTCAAAGCTGAAACGCGCCAGTGCCCAACCACCGCCTACGGCCAATAAAACGCCCGTGGCGGCGGCCAATGTTCCCAAAAAGAAGTATTCTAAAGCCGTAATCACCAAAATCTGCCGACGGCTTGCGCCTAATGTTCTTAACAACACGCTTTCCTGAATGCGTTGGTATTTAGAAATCAACACCGACGCAATCAGCACAATCAAGCCCGTCAGAATGCTAAAACCCGCCATGAAGCGAATCACAAAGCCAATTTTGGTAGAAATATCGTCCAAAACGGTGAGAATAAGCCCCAAATCAATCATCGAGATATTGGGAAATTGCTGCACTACCGACTGCTGAAATTTCGCCGACACTTGGTTGTTGGG
>JAIXPV010000566.1 GCA_027486105.1 Runella sp.
AATGTTGCCTATTTGAAGCTGTTGCCCATTGAGCGGATTGCGGCCTCTACGGGTGTGGCTTCGGAAGCCATTTCTACCGTATGGGGATTGGGCGCTAAATTTATCTCGTTTTTGATTGTGTTGTCAGTCTTGGGAACCATAGGCATTTACATCCTGACCGCGCCGCGCATTTATTTTGCAATGGCGCAGGATGGATTGTTTTTTAAGCAGTTTGCCGCGATTCATCCTCGTTATCAAACACCTTTTTTGGCCATCATTTTTCAGTCTTTTTGGACAATTGTATTGTTGATTTTCTGGAAAACCTTCTCCAATCTCATCACCTATGTGGTATTTGTAGACACTTTCTTTTTCTTCCTCACGGCAGCTGCTATTTTTAAGTTCAGGCAGCGCAAACTAAAACGTAATTATAGTACCCTTGCCTACCCAATTACGCCGTTGATATTCATGGCTTTATCAGCGTTTGTCGTTGTTAATACGCTTATTGAAAAGCCCGAACAGGCGCTGGCAGGGCTGTTTTTTCTAGGATTGGGAGGAATAGCCTACGTATATTTTAAATGGAAAAGAGCATTGAACACAAAAAATTAGCATGATGATTACTCAAACATTGATTGCGCTTTTTGAGCGTGATTTGACCAAACTGAAAGAAGAGCTTCTTGCTTATCAAAACGAAGAAAATATCTGGAAAACAGAAGCCCAAATTCCTAATTCGGCTGGAAACCTGACCCTGCATTTGATAGGTAATCTGAATGCCTTTATTGGGAACGAAATTGGCAAAACGGGCTACGTGAGAAACCGCCCGTTGGAGTTTAGTGACAAAGACGTGCCCCGCGACAAAATGGTTACTGCGCTGGATTCGACGATTCAAGTCATTAAAAATGCCTTGTCGACGCTTAATGAGGAGGATTATACCGCCGAATATCCGTTGGTTGTTTTTAAAGAAAAAATGTCGATCGAGTATTTTTTAATTCATTTGGCAGTTCACTTGGGCTATCATTTGGGGCAGATTAACTACCACCGCCGGTTGTTAGATCGCATTTAAGCTAATTTACCAATGAGAAGATGATTAGTTTAAACGATTACCTTGATTGTAAATTTAAAGTGGTGCATTTGAAATGAGGGCTGAAATAGGTACCTATGCTTAAATACAACCTACGTAGTAGTCAGTGAATCAGGGACATGGATAAAATTTGTCAAACTTTCTGTTGAATAAAATATTCTTTGCTTAAAAAAAGCGTTTACAAAAAGTAAAAATTGGATGCGTCTAATGTATTTTTACATCTTCCCAACAAGAAATTAAACTATCCTATGAACATGAACCGCAGAGAAGCATTGTCGCGGGTAGCCCTTTTGATGGGGGGTACTCTTTCGGCACCTACTTTAATGGCCTTTGGTGAAGGAGCTGCCATGACCCAAACCACAGGAGCTGCTTTTAGCTTTACGCCCGCCCAGCAAGCATTGGTTGCTGAAGTAGCAGAACACATCATTCCTCGTACTTCGACACCCGGGGCGAAAGATGCAGGGGTGGGTCCTTTTATTGAGCTGATGTTGAAAGACTGCTACAAAGCGCAGGAACAACAAAATTTTTTGGATGGATTAGCAGATTTGGACGCTAAAGCCACCAAAGCCCACGGTAAGAAATTCATAGAAACTACTTCGGCTGAGCAAGTTGCGATTTTGAAACAGGTAGAAAAAGAAACCACTGAATTAATGAAAAGTGCCAATGTTCAGCAGGTAAAAGTAGGAGATAATGTTGACAAAGAAGTGGTAGATTCCAAAAAACTCAAAGGAACTCCTTTCTGGCGTTTAGCCAAGGAATTGACACTGTTTGGTTATTTTACTTCAGAGCAAGGAGCCACCAAAGCCCTTGATTATGTGCTTATTCCGGGTCGTTATGATGGATGTATTCCGTTGAAAAAAGGCCAAAAGGCATACGCGTTGTAGATAGATTACGTACCAGAATTAAAACAACTAACCTAAGATGTATCTAAATATTGATGCCCAAAAGGAAATGACTTACGACGCCATCGTCGTAGGGTCAGGGATAAGCGGCGGATGGGCAGCCAAAGAATTGACCGAGAAAGGTTTACGAGTGTTATGTTTGGAGAGGGGGCGGGACGTTAAACACGTAGAGGGCTACGAAACGGCCATGAAAGCTCCTTGGGAACTTCCTCATCGTGGTCGCCCTGATAATCAGTCGGCAGAAGAATACTGGGCAGGGATTCGGACTGGTTATACGGTCAACGAAGAGCACCGTTACCTTTTTGAAAACGATAGCCAAAACCCTTATTTGGAGACTCGCCCGTTTGACTGGATTCGGGCATACCATACTGGCGGTCGTTCTTTATTATGGGGGCGTCAGAGCTACCGTTGGAATGAAGAAGATTTTTTGGCCAATGCCAAAGAAGGAATTTCGATTGATTGGCCTATTCGATATAAAGATCTTGCACCGTGGTACGATTACGTAGAACGTTTTGCGGGTATCAGTGGGTCAAAAGATGGACTTGATGTGTTGCCTGATGGCCAATTTCAGCCTGCTATGGAGCTGAATTGCCTCGAAAAGCACGTTAAGTCAGAAATGATGCGGAAAATGGGTCGTACCCTCACTATTGGACGGGTTGCGCACCTGACCAAACCGCAGAGTATTCATACGGCACTAGGCCGGGCGGCCTGCCAGTACCGCAATATGTGTATGCGCGGTTGTCCGTTTGGGGCGTATTTCAGTACGCAGTCGGCTACTTTGCCAGCGGCGATGAAGACCAAACGCTTGACTTTAGTCAACAACAAAATAGTGTCGGAAGTATTGTACGATGAAAAGAAAGGTCGGGCTACGGGCGTTCGCACCATTGACCAAAACACGCTGGAAGTGAAAGAGTATTATGCAAAAATTATCTTCCTCAACGCTTCGGCAATTCCATCGGCATCGATTTTAATGAACTCTAAATCAAGCCGTTTTCCAAATGGATTGGGCAACGAGAGTGACCAATTGGGGCGCAACATCATGGACCACCACTTGGGTGTGGGTGCTTCTGGAACCTATGAGGGTTTTGAAGACCAATATTATTTTGGCCGCCGTGCCAACGGGGTATACATTCCGCGTTATCGCAACTGGGGCAAAGACAAGCGTGACTATCTGCGTGGATTTGGCTACCAAGGTGGCGCAAGCCGCAGCAGTTGGGGACGCGGCGTAGGCATGGAAGGTTTTGGGGCGGCTTTTAAAGAAGAAATGACGGAAGTGGGAGGTTGGACGATGGGCATCGGTGGTTTTGGTGAGGTTTTGCCAAACGAAAACAACCGCTTTACCCTTCACCCCACCAAGAAAGATAAATGGGGAATGCCATTGGTTGTATTTGATGCAGGTTATGGTGAAAACGAGCGTAAAATGCGGATAGATATGAAAAACGACGCGGCTGAAATGCTCGAAGCAGCAGGTTTTAAGAACATCAATGCGTACGATAACACCAAATCAAATTTGGGAATTGGTATCCACGAAATGGGTACAGCACGGATGGGTAAAGACCCCAAAACGTCGGTGTTGAATGCGCATAATCAGGTACATGCGTGCAAAAATATCTTTATGACGGATGGTGCCGCCATGACTTCGGCTTCGTGTGTGAACCCTTCGTTGACGTATATGGCGCTCACGGCCCGTGCGGCGGCGTTTGCGGTCGACGAATTGAAGAAGAAAAACCTGTAAACGGGCGACAAAGTGCGTTTACAGAAGTAGAAATAGTGTGCAGGAGGCGGTAGCAATACCGCCTCCTTTTTTGGGGCTAAGATTTGTGGCCGATGCTCTCTAAAATTTTAATCGCTTCTTTCTCGGCTTCTTCGTCTTTGTCATCAAATGTAATGGAAATAAAAAAATTGGTACGACTTTTTAAATCGACAATACCCGCAAACATAATGCGGTCGCCGTCTTTAAAGCCTTCTACATAATACCCCGCAAAGTCATCGTTTTCAAACGTGCCTTCGTCGTCCACTTCGGTGAGTTTGAGGCTTTTGGCGGCGGCAATGGTGGCGTCGTCAATGTCGGCCGCGCTGATGGATTTTTGGTTCCAGATGTACATGAAAAGTTCCATGCCGTCACCCTCCATTTCAAATTCATTTTTTGTGTCCTTCGTTATTTTAAAATCTTTGGGCACTGTTATTTCGATGTTGTAATCATCCCAATAATAGGTTTTGTCGACATTGGGCGTAAAAGAGGTTAAAGAAAACAGCATCAAAACAGATGCAACAACGAAGCATTGGGAGTTGTTCATTTGATTTATTGATTTGAGTTTAGATAAAGGGTAATCAGTTTGAAAAATAAATATAACGCTGAATCAGAATGAATCAATTTGTTTATGCTCTGTTTATCAGATAGTTATAAAAAAATGTGTAAAAAAAAACTTGTTAAGAGACGGGGGTGGAAGAAATAGACGCAAAGAGTCTATTGGATACGTAAATTAGCTTTTCAAAATGATTATGTCAAATTGTTTTACTTAAAAAAAATGACCACTACCATAATAGGGTGATTGCATCAAACGTTAAGTTGACTCAGTAGCGTCATTAAATAGGCATCATCCCGAGCAGCTTTCTTGCGTTTGCGCTTTAAACTCATTTTAGTCGGGTCTCGGCTGATCA
>JAIXPV010000536.1 GCA_027486105.1 Runella sp.
AGGTGGAAACGTACTCAATGGATACATTCCCATTGCCGCCGCCACGAGAGGTACGTTGTCGACAATCGCTGATAGAAGCCCGATTAAGGTATTGATAATGTAAATATTACCAAAAGTCTGATTGAGAAAAGAGGCCATTAGCCGCAAATGTCCTGAGGTGTCTAGGGCTCCAACGGCCAGCAAAATTCCTAAAAAAAACAAAATACTGGGCGTGTCTATCCGGTGCAACATAGCCGCCACCGAAAAACCCTGTTTGGTTTCAAGTGCTTTGCCCCGGTGCAAGAATTCCGTAAAATACCACAAAAGGCCCACGGCCAACAAAACACCCATGTACGGTGGATAATGCGTAACGGCCTTAAAAACAGGGACCGAAAGTAGCCCAATACCTCCTAATGCAAACATTATATTTTGCTCTAAAGCAGTCGTTTGCGTATGTTTCTTCGACTCCTTTGCGGGCATTTTGGGCAACGCCCCACCACCGCGCAAAAAATACGTGGCTGCTAAAAGCGGAACCAACAGGCTCACAAACGACGAAATAAACAACGATTGCATAATCGCAACCGTCGTCACTTGTCCTCCAATCCAAAGCATAATGGTGGTCACATCTCCAATCGGCGACCACGCCCCACCAGCGTTGGCGGCCATCACCACGAATCCGCCAAATAGCCAAATATTTTCTTTTTCTTTCATAATTCGCCGCAGCAGAGCACACATAATGATGGCCGTGGTCATATTATCCAGAACTGCCGATAAGAAGAACGAAATCAATGAGATAACCCACAAAAGCTTTACCCGATTGGTAGTCGTAATACGGTCTGTAATAGCACGAAACCCTTCGTGAACATCTACTAATTCGACAATTGTCATGGCTCCTAACAAAAAAAACAAAATCCCCGCGATTTCGCCTAAATGTTCGAAAAGCGCCTCATTAAGCACTTTATGAACGTCGGGTTGAGAGGATGCCCCTTCAAATGCGGGCATATTTTCGAAGCCAGCCCACAAAATTATCCAACAAAAAACCCCCGTTAATAACGCGGAGGCAGCTTTGTCGATTTTTAACGGATGCTCAAAGGCAATCAGCACGTATCCTAAAATGAATACTGCCGCGAGTAAGATAACCATCATTGACCAGTATTAACGGGTAAAAGCGAAAAGAATTGGGGGCCTAATTAAGCATTTGTTATGTAACTCTCCAAAAATTGGATATGGTCGACCTGTTCTTTCATAATTGAATTTACAATGTCTCCGATACTCAATACGCCTATCACTCGCCCCTCTTCCATCACGGGTAGGTGACGAAATTTCTTTTCACTAAACAACTTCATACACTCCCGAATATCCATTTCTGGGGTAACAGTAAACACTTTTGGGGTCATCACTTCGGAGATAGGAGTACTCTTCGCTTTTCTTCCCTGCACGATACCTTTTCGGGCATAATCACGCTCTGAAAATATTCCTACCAATTTTTCTTCATCAAGCACAACGACGGCACCGATGTTTTTTTCGGCCATTAAAAAGAGCGCTTCAATCACCGTAGTATCTGGCGAAACACTCCAAATATAAGATTGAGACTTATCGGCGAGCAACTTTTTTACAGATTTCATAAGTTTTTCATTTTTAATGGGTTACCAATACTTATCTCTAAACGAATTTATAAAATCAATGACTTATATCCAAACAAATCACCGACAGATATCATTTATTCTTTGGCGATTTTAAGTGATTAGTCAAATTTATTCACGCAAAGTCGTAGTGGCGCAGAGAGTATAAAAAGTTGATTATCCAAAACTCAGCGGCTCTGTGGGAAGGATAAATTGATTTTGCTCATTTACTTCGCACGTTCAATCCCTTTTAATAAAAGCATACAATACCTTTTCAAAATGCGTATCTGAGGTTATTTCCGAACAATTAATCAATGGTTAGTTTACAGCTAAGCTCGCGAGAATAAAACACGACCAATACGCATCTAGATTCACCTCCACAAAAGCATTGTGGCCTGTGTCAAACACTGATGAAGAGGATATTAAACCCCACTCAACTTGTGCAAGTTTAAAATTATCCAAATTTATTTCAGTTGTTTAACATTCGGGAATTCATCTCAAAATCCGTTCTTTTGGTAGCATTCTTTCGGCTTAAAATGGGTTTTACTGTATCTTTGATTAACCAAATTTTTAACCCATGCGAAAATTATCCTTCATCAACTCACTGCCTATATTTGTCTGCATCCTGCTTCAGGGGCTATACGGAGCCAAAGCTCAGGCTCCCACACCACAAAGCTACCAAGCCAACGATCGGTTTGAACAACTCGGAACGGGGCTACCTACGCCCAACACCTATCGTACTGCCTCGGGAGCGCCTGGAAAAGACTATTGGCAACAACGTGCCGATTATGACATCAAAGTAGAATTGGACGAAGCCAACAACAAAATCATTGGCACCGAAACCATCACGTATTTTAACCAATCGCCCGACGCGTTGCCGTACGTATGGATTCAATTAGACCAAAACCTTTTTGCCAAAAACTCTCCTGGCCCAATCTCCCGCACGGGCGATTTGGGCACCCAAACTAGCATGACAAGTTTGGCGACCATTTCCGACATGAACTATTCAAATGCTGATTATGGCTACAACATTACGTCGGTACGGGATGCCAAAACTGGTAAGCCACTCAAATACACCATCAATCAAACCATGATGCGCATTGACCTGCCACAACCCGTGCAGCCCAAGCAGTCGTATTCGTTTGCGATGGACTGGAATTATCGAATTGTGGAATTTTCCAAAGGTGGGCGTCGTACAGGCTTTGAAGCTTTCAAAGACGGCAACAACGTCTACGAAATTGCGCAGTTTTACCCTCGCCTATGTGTATACGATGACGTAACGGGCTGGCAGCACAAACAATACTATAGCCAAGGAGAATTTGCCCTGTCGTTCGGAAACTTCAAATTAGCCATTACCGTACCCGACGACCACGTATTGGGCGCGACTGGCGAGCTCCAAAACGCCGCCCAAGTACTGACACCCAATCAATTGAGAAAATTTGAGCAAGCCAAGTCTTCCGACAAAGTGGTCGTGATTGCCTCGCAGGAAGAGCGAGAGAAAGCCGAAAAAGGCAAGCCAACAGGCAAAAAAACGTGGATATTCAAAGCCGACAATGTACGTGATGTGGCCTTTGCAACCTCCCGTAAATACATCTGGGACGGAAAAATGCAGGAGGTAGCGGGCAAAAAAGTGCTCTGCATGTCGTTTTATCCCAAAGAAGGAAACCCCCTTTGGGGCAAATATTCGACCGAAGTCATTGCTCATACCATCAAAACCTACTCGAAATTTTCGGTGGATTACCCCTATCCCGTCGCTATTTCATGTCACGGCCCCGTAGGCGGTATGGAATACCCAATGATTTCGTTCAACGGCGGCCGCCCCGAAGCCGATGGCACCTATTCGGAGGCGACCAAATACGGCATGATTGGCGTAATTATCCACGAAGTAGGTCACAACTTCTTCCCAATGATTGTCAACAACGACGAGCGCCAATGGATGTGGATGGACGAAGGGCTGAACACGTTTGTGCAATACCTGACCGAGAAAGAATGGGACAAAGACTATCCTACGCGCCGTGGTGAGCCGCAGGCCATCGTTGATTACATGAAGCAAGACCCCAAGAATTTGGTACCCATCATGACCATGTCCGACAACCTTATCAACGCAGGGGCAAGCGCATATGCCAAACCCGCTACCGCCTTGAATATCTTGCGCGAAACCGTCATGGGGCGAGAATTATTTGATTATGCTTTTAAAGAATATAGCCGCCGCTGGGCGTTCAAATCACCGACGCCCGCCGATTTTTTCCGCACTATGGAAGATGCTTCAGGGGTGGATTTAGATTGGTTCTGGAAAGGTTGGTTTTACGGCGTTGAACCCGTAAATCAGGATTTGGTGGAAGTAGAATGGTTTGCATTGGATACCCAAAATCCCGAAATCAACAAAGCCGAAGCCAAAAAGCAAGCCGAAGCCAAACGCAACACCGTGGCCCGCCAACGCGACAAAGACTACATCAAAGAGTCGGTGGTGGATAAAAATCCCGATATGAAGGATTTCTACAA
>JAIXPV010000528.1 GCA_027486105.1 Runella sp.
TAACCACGATAGTCATGCAATTCTTCCGTTTGCGGACGCAGCACATATTGTACCGCCATACGCACGTCGGTCAAATTCAGGTCGTTTAAGACGTTGACATTTTCAAGAAAATGCAGCATTGTTTCGCCAGTGTACCAAGGCATAGCTTCCGATTTATCCACAATGTTATCGCCTGCCAACGCACTTACTGGAATGATTTTCAGGTCTTTAATCCCGAGTTTATCCGCTAGTTTTTTGTATTCTTGGGCAATTTGCAGAAACGCATCTTCCGAATAACCCACCAAATCCATCTTATTGACCGCTACCACAATATGAGGAATACCTAACAAAGACGCAATCAACGAGTGCCGGCGTGTTTGCTCCACTACTCCCTGACGGGCATCAATCAAAATAATGGCCAAATCTGCATTGGAAGCCCCCGTTACCATGTTGCGGGTGTACTGAATATGACCGGGCGCATCAATGCTGATAAACTTGCGATTGGGCGTTTGGAAATATTTGTAGGCTACGTCGATGGTAATTCCCTGCTCCCGCTCCGAACGAAGCCCGTCTGTCAGCAGTGCCAAGTCAATTTCGCCGTCACCTCTGGTTTTGCTGGCGCGCTCAACGGCCTCCATTTGGTCGGCCAAAATGCTTTTTGTATCGTAAAGCAAGCGGCCAATCAACGTACTTTTTCCGTCGTCAACACTACCTGCGGTTATAAATCTTAGAATGTCCATTTGTTCTATTTACGGTTTAAACGGGGTCGCCCGAGCGGTTTACAGTTAGTTCTATTTTTGGACGGTTCAATCTCACTGTGAACTGCCTACTTTTGGCTGTAACCTCTAAAAATATCCTCCCTTTTTACGGTCTTCCATGGCCGCTTCGGTTTGCTGGTCGTCGATACGGGTTTCGCCGCGCTCGCTGATGCGGGTTGCTTTTATTTCGTTCACTACCTTTTCAATTGTATCGGCATCGGATTCAACGGCTGCAGTACAGGTCATGTCTCCTACCGTGCGAAAACGAACGGTTTTGGTTACAATTACGTCGTTTTCATCTTTGAAAATAAAATCGGCATTAGCCAATAGATTACCATCGCGCAAAATCATTTCGCGTTGGTGCGAGAAATAGATGCTAGGCAACGGAATTTTTTCGCGCTCAATATACGACCACACGTCGAGCTCGGTCCAGTTTGAAATCGGGAAGCAACGTACGTTTTCGCCTTTGCTGATTTTGCCGTTAAATAAATTCCATAGTTCTGGGCGCTGGCGTTTGGGGTCCCACTGGCCAAATTCATCACGGAAAGAGAAAATACGCTCTTTGGCGCGGGCTTTTTCTTCGTCACGACGCGCCCCGCCGATACACGCATCAAATTCGAATTCTTCAATGGTATCAAGCAACGTAAAAGTCTGAAGCCAGTTACGGGTAGCATTTTTACCAGTCTGTTCTTTCAACCCTTTGGCTTTGATGGTATCTTCCACCTGACGTACAATCAGCTTTGCTCCTACTTCATTGGCTAGCCAATCACGGTATTGAGTTGCTTCGGGGAAATTATGGCCCGTATCGATATGGACTAATGGGAAAGGAATTTTACCAGGAGCAAAGGCTTTTTCGGCCAAACGTACAAGGGTAATCGAATCTTTACCGCCCGAAAACAACAACGCGGGGCGCTCAAATTGCCCTGCCACTTCACGCATGATGTAAATGGCTTCGGATTCGAGTTGGTCTAAATAGTCCTGACGTTGGACAATAGACTCTGGACTTTGGATATTGGACATGATTTATCGTGTCTTATTTTGTAATTTACTTTTAAAAGAAGGGGAATTCCATCTCTTCTATCTAGCGTGCAACCCACACTCTTTTTTGCTTTCATCTTCCCACCACCAACGGCCCGCTCTGAAGTCTTCTCCTTCTTGGATGGCGCGGGTACAAGGGGCACAGCCAATACTTACAAACCCTTTGTCGTGGAGTGGATTATAGGGCACATTGTGTGCCTTCACGTAGCTTTTTACTTGGTCGAATGTCCAAGGCAACAGTGGATTGTATTTAAACAATTCATGTCCGCCGTCCCACTCAATGGCTTGCATATCGGTACGGTTGGGTGATTGCTCCGCACGGATACCCGTCACCCAAATTTTCACACCTTTCAGCGCACGATTCAAAGGCTCTACTTTGCGAATAAAGCAACACTCTTTGCGATTTTCGATGGATTCGTAAAAACTCAAAGGCCCTTTTTCGGTCAGCAGTTGTTCAACGGCTTCGTTTTTGGGGAACATCACTTCGATTTTGGTATCGTAGCGATTGTTGGTTTTCTGGAGCGTCAAATATGTTTCGGGAAACATCCGGCCTGTATCCAACGTAAAGATTCGGATGTCAATTCCGTTGGCTAGAATCATATCCGTGATTACTTGGTCTTCATAGCCCAAGCTGGTCGAAAAAGCCACCTGTCCAGGAAACATTTCGGCCAAAAGGCGCAATGCTTCCACTTCGGTTTTACCGTTGAGTAAATTAAGTAACGATTCTGTTGTATGTGTTTCGGTGAGTATCATGGGTAATATTTTTTTTAAACCTATATCTTCTCCGCAATCACTTCGGCGCTTACCACCGCCGCCTGCGTAAAGTCTTCAATCAAATCCTCAACGGCTTCTAAGCCAACTGAAATACGAATCAAGCCGTCCGTAATACCCAAAGCCGCCTTTTCGTCGGGTTTGAGTTTGGA
>JAIXPV010000512.1 GCA_027486105.1 Runella sp.
CCGGGTGAAGTCCCTTATCTAGAAGCAAAAATGAAAGAACATTTGGCTACGCGCCAATGGGCGGGAATGAACGTGCAAAGTGACCTGACAGCAGGGACGGCTTTGGGCAGTGCTGTGGCAGCAAAAGTGATGGGCCGTGCCCGCACCGACGGCATGAGTGCCGCCAACAACCAAGCGCTTACGGCAGGAATGATTGAGGCCGCCAAAAGTCGCGGTATCAAAGAAACCTGGCTGAGTCTGGAAATTCCGATTCGTCCGCCGATGTTGCCCAACTACGGGGCAGTGCAAACTTGGAATTTTGATAAAGCAACGTTGGCTCAAATTCGCCCCGCAATTCCTTACGTAGTGGGTTCGGTGGAGTGGCAGAAAGATTTCGATGAATTGAGCAAAATCAATAAAAGCCAAACCCGCGAGCAGGCCCGCATCGCCAACTACTGGGCCGACGGTGCAGGAAGCTACACGCCTCCGGGCCACTGGCACCGCGCTGCTGCTAACGCCGCGCACGAAGCACGTTTCAGTGAAGTGCGGATGGCGCGTACGCTGGCGCTGTTGGGAACTGCCGAAATGGATGCGGGCATTGCTTGTTGGGAGGCGAAATTTTACTATTACACGCCTCGCCCTCAGCAGTTTGGGTTGAAGACTTCGGTCGGATTGCCCAATTTTCCATCGTATACCTCGGGTCACTCTACGTTTTCGGCGGCGGCCGCTACGGTTTTGGGGTATATCTTTCCTGAACAGGCCGAGAAATTCAAAGCCCAGGCCGACGAAGCCTCTGTGTCGCGGATTTATGGCTTGATTCACTTCCGAGTAGACTGTGAAATGGGCTTAAAACATGGCAATATCATTGGGAATTACGCCATCGCACGTGGCAAGGCTGATGGGTCGGGATTGTAATAGTGCCGTTGGTCAATACGGAGCACCATCATACTTACAAATCATAGGTTGAAGTGAGCATAAATCCTCCGACAAATTTGTTGGAGGATTTTACAGAAATTATGAACTAAAAGTTTGTCAATAAGATGGTTTTGACCCAAATACAACTAGTAATTATACATGAAAAATTTATTTTATATCGGCGCTACTGGTCTCCTTTTGTTTGAAATCGCCAACGTGTATTTCATCATGCCCATGCCAGGAAGTCAACGGCTGAACAGCATTGATGTGGCTTATTTTTTGCATTCGTGGCGGTGGGCGTTTCGAGGTGTATTTGGTTGCCTGATACTTCTTGGAGGATTGTCGGCTTTTCGGGCTGGACCATGGGGTGTTTTTTGGTCGGGATTGGCGCTGTTAGCTGTTTCAATAGTGACCTATGCTGCCAATTTTGAAATGGCCGCCGATTCCACGTTTTATCAGCCTAGCGTTCTGACTTTTAAAAATAGGTCTGAAAACAAGGTCGATGAAGAACGTATAGTGATAGGCGTTGAAATCAACGGTCAGGCGCGGGCTTATCCGATTCAGTACATTGGTTACCATCATCAGGTGCGGGACACGTTGGGTGGTAAACCCATCATTGTTACGTATTGCACGGTTTGCCGCACGGGACGGGTGTTTGAGCCCATCGTAAATAGCCAGCTAGAAACGTTTCGACTCGTAGGGATGGACCATTTCAATGCCATGTTTGAGGATAAAACCACTGGGAGTTGGTGGCGGCAAGCCAACGGCGAAGCCATTGCGGGGAAATTGAAAGGGCAAATGCTACCAGAGTTGGAGATTACGCAGACTTCGCTGGCCAAATGGCTAGCCCTGTACCCCAACAGTTTGGTCATGCAACCAGATACTAAATTTGAGGAAGAATATGATTCTTTGAGCAATTATGAATCGGGTAAACGGAAAGGAAAACTTACAAAACGAGATTCGGCTTCTTGGCAAGAAAAATCGTGGGTAGTAGGTGTAGAGGTGAGCAGCGGCGTAAAAGCTTATGATTGGAATCAGTTGCAAAAGGAGCGAATCATCAATGACATGGTTGGCCATTTGCCCATCACCGTAGTGTTAGCCTCTGATAATAAGGGTTTTACGGCTTTGCGACGTGCTATTCCTCGGCAGGTACTGACGGTCAAAAATGATTCTTTGTTTGATAAAGAAGGTAGTATCTACAACTTACTGGGCAAATCGTATGCTCCAAACAAACCTGATTTATTGAAAATCAATGCGTATCAGGAATATTGGCACAGTTGGCGAACCTTTCACCCTGATACCAAGCTGGGCAATTGAGTTGACAATTCATCAGTACTTTATTGAAAGCTTAACCATCCATTAAGTGGCCACAAATGTAAATCTTACCTGTCGTAATATTCCAATAAGATAAATGAGTTGAAAGGGTATACAATTTAAGTGCCGTTGGCTAAGTGCAACGTTGCTGTACTACTACGTAATTAGAAGCTTTGTCGACGCCTTCGACCCATAGATGCCACGGCCAACGCGGCCGAAGGCGGGGTACAATGTTACCGTTTGATTAACCTAAATGTGGCCTTTCGGCCAATAAAAAGATAGAGTTTGTGCTTGTTAACCAATGGGTTAAAGAACAAGGACTGTTTTGTGAAACGCTCAATGTTTTTACCCATCTCGAGGGATTTGGCCGCCAGAAGGAAGAAGCATTGGCGTAATGGTTGGTATCAACATTCAAGAATGTATCATCTGCTAGAATATCCTAAAAATGATTATTATGATGGTATATAAAAATGAGCTAAATAAATACTTTGGCATAGTAGTTGATGGATATACGTTAAATGGACATTTTGTACTTGCTCAAACAGTCATTTCAGTCTAACTCTCATGAAAAAGCTTTTATACTTTATTGTCAGCCTCCTTTTTTTTGCGGGGTGTACGGGTACGGAAATAGAACCGTCTAAACCCAATAATGTGTCTAATTATTCGGCAGATTTTCTGCGTGAGTGGTTTAAATTAGAATGTCGCATTGTTAAGGAAACGCCGGGGTTTCTACCTCCACAAGCCTCACGAGCCTTCGGTTATGTGGGCATTACGGCCTACGAAGCAGTATACAGTGGCATCCCGAATGCCAAGCCGTTGGCTGGTCAGCTCAACCGATTGATTCCAGCAGATATGCCCGTGGCCATACCGCTCAATGTACGTTACCACTGGGGAATTGTGGTCAATGCCGCCGTGGCTGACATGATGCGGTTTATGTTTGACAAAAATCTTAGCCCTACTAATCTCGCTAAAATCGACGAAATGGAAGCCAAATATTTGGCACTATATGCTGAAACTACCTCTAACATCTTGAGTGATGAGTCGGTCAAACACGGAAAAGCCGTGGCGCGGGCCATTTATGAATATTCCAAATCGGATGGTGGCCATGATTCGTACCTTAACCCTTTTTCCAAGCCTTTTACCCCCCTGAAGGGTATCGATAAATGGGAGCCGACCGATGCCAAAAATCTGACTCCGTTGAGTCCTTATTGGTACAAATGCCGTCCCGTTTTGGCATCAAATATGACATATGGCACTCCGCCCAAGCCAATTCCGTTTTCGTTTGATACCCAATCGGATTTTTTCAAACAAGCATTTCACGTCTATACGCAGGTGACAAAGAACACACCCGATCAAATCGAAATTGCTAAATTTTGGGCCGATGACCCGTTTGCGACCTGTACACCTACTGGGCATACGTTTAATATCATGACGCAGCTCTTGGAAGAAACCAACTCAACCCTCGAACGGGCCGTGGTGGGCTATGCCATGCTAGGTATTGGTGAAATCGACGCTTTTATTGCCTGTTGGAAAGCCAAATATGACTATTCACTCATACGCCCAGTTACGTATATTCAGCGGTACATTGACCCTAATTTCAAAACCGTTATCGGAACGCCCCCTTTTCCAGCCTATACCTCTGGGCACGCCACCGAAATTGGCGTGGGAGAGCGCATTTTTACGAAACTCTTCACCAGTGGCGACGGCACTTACGCCCTGACCGACCGCTCACAAGTACAGCACGGTTTTGCACCCCGGAAGTTCTCAAACTTTGCCGAAATGGCCGAAGAGTGTGCCAATTCGCGCCTTTATGGAGGTATTCACTATGATATGGACAATATAAACGGCTTGAAAATGGGTCGGGGAATTGGCGATAATGTGGTTAAATCCATCCAATGGCCTTTAGAAATTAAGTAACGCTTACTACCGCTTGTCACTATGAAATTTAAGCTTTTTTATTGGGTAATAATCGGTAGTATGAGCCTACTGAGTTGTGAAAAAAATAATCGTGGTCAATTTGAAAAAGACGTACAATTAATGGCCAATTTGGAGTGTGAAGCCCGTCAATTAAAAGAAGAACGCTTCAATGCCGCCAACGATATTCGCTTTATGGAAGATTCATTGGCCAAGCATCACTTGCCGCTTTCGCCCGCACAAAGTCAGCACATTGATTCCGTAAAGACGGCTTACACGTTGCAGACGGGTCAATTGGCTGAGAAAATTACCAAGACCCTTGATAGCCTGTTGGCCGTAAGCTATAAAACAACCGAACAGCGGAAGGCGTTTGACGCTGCCATCGAAACAAAGCTCCTAGAAGTGTGTAAATAGGTTGCGTGAGAAAGAAACAACGGACAGGAAACTTGTTGTCGATAGCAATTTTGTGCCGAGTAACGCGTTAATAGGTCATTTTTAGAATGATTTTATGAACAAGTTACAGATGAAAAAAATTAGTCTTTTTATCCTCGGAATTGCGTTAGCGGTGCTTTTTCAACAATGTGTCGTTAGTCGACAAATATCGGAAGCCAAAACACTAGGCGACTGTAAATACGCAATTGCTTCAGCCGACAACATCACGTTGGCGGGCATCGACGTTCGGCAATTCAGAAATATGCAGGATTTTGATTTGGCCAAGTCACCAAGGTTGGCCCTGGCGCTATTGAGTCAGGATGTGCCACTCAATCTTCGGTTGAATTTGGACGTTACCAACCCAACCAAACAGCAGGCAGGTATCAATCAATTTGAGTACAAGGTTTTTCTTTCTGACAATGAGGTGTTTACAGGGTTCTGGGACCAACGTATTGATGTTCAGCCCAATGGCGGCACCACCCGTGTGCCCATGCAGCTCAGCACCAACGCCTACCGCCTCCTGACTGACTCCAAAGCGCGTGATGCATTTGTGAATATGGTCGAAAACTTATCAGGCAAGGCGGGTTCACAGCCCTCCAAGCTGACCATCAAACTCCGACCAACCCTTGGCATTGGAAATTCACAAATCAATTATCCAGGCTACATTACGATTGAAAAAGAAGTAACGGCCAAAATGTTGGCAGGAGAATAGTTTTAACGGGGCAAAGAATTACTCTTTGCCCCGTTAAAACTATGCCACTTTCGACTGTAGCTTTTGTTTAAAAAAGTAAGAAACTCCAAGGATACCCAAAATCACTAAGGGCATAAGAAAGGATGTTCCTGTAGCCAAGTGAACCCACACAGCACCAATGAGGGTAAAACCAAAACCAGCATAAGCCCACTCTTTTAGTTTTTCTGACCAAGGATTAAGGATTGCTAATGCTCCTAACAGCTTAAATACGCCCAACATACTTATAAAGTAGAGCGGAATGTCGATTTGTTTAAAGTTTTGTATCAGCTCAGGTGATTTGGTGAGGTACAAAACACTGCTAAACAAAAATAGGAGGGCGATTAGCCCCGTTGTAACCCAATAAATGATATTGTCTCGTTTCATCAGAATAAAAATTATTGTTAATAATTTCTTTGAGCGACAAAGTTCTTTATTTTTGCTATACAAAAGTAAGTACTATACTAATGTATAGCTCTATACTTTGGTATAGTCACTTTTAAACAAGCTGTTTATGATGGAGTCTATTATCCCCCCAACCGACCATAATGTAGGGAAATGCATGAATGCTATTTTGCCAGTACGTGATGCGCTGGATGTGATTAATGGCAAATGGAAATTGCCTATTATTATTTCGCTTACTTTTGGCAATAAGCGTTTCAGTGAGATGGCGCGGGAAATTCCTGCCATCACCGACCGGATGCTGTCGAAGGAACTTCGCGATTTAGAAATGAATGAATTGGTAAAACGAACTGTTTACGACTCTGTACCCGTGGTGGTAGAATACTCCCTAACGCCCTATGGTGCATCTCTAAAAAAGGTTATTGAAGAACTTCGCATGTGGGGTGTTGAGCACCGAAAGCGGATTCTTGGCAAAGCCTGAGGTTTTAGTTACTATTCAAACAGTTGATGATGTGCGCACCATTTTTGAATTAGCCCAATAAAACGTTTGAAATAATCTTCACTAATAAATAAATTACCCCAATCATCAAACCGTTGGCACTGAACGCCTAAATAGAAAAACCACAGGCTCACCGCCAAGTAAGGTATGAGATTTTTTTCTTCATCAGAAATCTTCACAAGGGTTTCGTAGCCTTCCAAAAAACGTTGGAGTTTGCGTTGGTATTCGTCGGCATCAAATTCAGTATTGAACAATTGCACATTGAAATACGCCAAATCAAGAACTTGCCAACCGTTGCCGCAAAAATCAAAGTCAAAAAAGGTAACCTCGCCGTTGGGGGTAATGTGCATATTGTCAAACCAAATGTCTAGATGAACCGCGCCTGTTCGGAGTTCCTTCAAATTGGTTTCTTTCATTTTTTCTATCAATTGGTGGGTAGATGCTTCCAAGAAAGTCATGGTTTCAGAACCAGCGGCAAAAAATGTTTGGATGCGTTGGAGGGGCGAAATGAGCAGCGTTTCCACGTTATAAGTGACTCGTTCCAAAGCTAAATTTTGCGTAACTTGGTGAAAGCGAGCCATAGCGACCCCGATGTTGAAACTCATGTCGGTGGTAAAACTTCGTATTTTTTCACCTTCAGCAAACGAAAATAACACCCCAAACCGCAGACCTTCGGGCGCCATCATTTCTTGAATAAAATTGCCCGTTGCGTCGGTGATGGGATAGGAGACAGGCACGCCGTTTTCTTTCAACAGATTGAGCAAACGGATTTCTTCTTCAATTTCGGTTTTTGTACGCCAATTGTAGCTGTAAAGTCTGAAAATCAACTTTTTATCTCCATCATTCAGAAGATATGAGTGATTGATGCCCGTTTTCAGAATACGGCATTGGAGGGAGTCGTTGAGGGTGTAGCGAGTCTGTAAAAAACTACCTAAATGCAAAGCCGACAGCCGCGAATCATACACGGGAAAAGGGTTCATGAAGTTGGGATAAAGAGTAACCGCAAAAGTAAATGCCAATGTGATTCGGGTTACTCATAACCCGAACTGCTTCTTTTATTCGTCAGGTTGTGAGCAACCTGACGCACGGTCTTAAGATTAATCGAAAAATGGAAAACCGCAAAAGTAAATGCCAATGTGATTCGGGTTACTCATAACCCGAACTGTTTCTTTTATTCGTCAGGTTGTGAGCAACCTGACCCACAGTCTAAAAGTGTAAAACCGAAAAATGATATACCGATAAATGCAAAATGTAAAAGTTTGGCATGGTCGGACAAGCCACTAAAACGAGGTGCAAAGATGCACTTTTTACGTGTATTCTGAATCAATAAATAAAACAAGGGAGAAGTATCGGTTTATACCTCAATGACATTTCCGACAATGGCTGATTTCGTGTTTCTTTGCAACTTAAAACAATCCATTACAGCTATGTTACAAAATGACTTAAACCACTTCGGAGAAATCCTTCAAAAAATTCTTGAACAAGGCGTTGATTTTTTACAAACCATTGACCAGCGCCCCACTTCGGCGCCCCATACCGTGTCGTTGGTTGCCAACTTGGAAGAAAACGGAAAGGGGACAGCGGCAGTTTTGGCCGAATTTACCCAACGATTTGACCCGCTTATCGTGGCTTCTTCGGGGCCGCGCTCGTGGGGTTTTGTGACGGGGGGCGCTACGCCCGCGGCCGTGGCAGGCGACTGGCTCGCAGGTGTATATGACCAAAACCCGCAGGCTATTCAGGGGCAGGGTGACTTGTCGGCGCTGATTGAAGTAGAAACTATTCAGTTGCTGGTGTCGCTTTTTAACTTACCAGACACATTCACTGGCGGTTTTGTGACGGGAGCGACCATGTCCAATTTTACCGCGTTGGCCGTTGCTCGTCAGTGGGTTGGAAGGCAGCAGGGGCGCGACATTGCCAAAGAAGGCGTCGCAAAGGGCGTAAAAGTATTGAGTGCCACGCCGCATTCCTCCGCCGTTAAATCGTTGTCAATGTTAGGCTTGGGAAGTCAGAATTTTATCAAAGTCAATACCTTGGAGGGCAATAGGGAGGCGATGGACGTGGTGGATTTGGAAGCGAAAATACACCAGCTTTCAGGGGAGCCTTTTATCTTGATTTCGAGTGGAGGAACGGTCAATACCGTTGATTTTGACGATTTGGAAGC
>JAIXPV010000280.1 GCA_027486105.1 Runella sp.
AGGTCGCGGCACTACGCGCCCGTTTGAGATTATAGGAGCTCCATTCTTATCGTGGGAGAAGTTACGAAGCATTAAACACGATTTTGAATTACAAACCGACGCCATTCCGTGGCTCAATTACGTTCTGCGGCCGTTGCAATTCATTCCCACTTTCCATAAATACGCCAATGAGCTCTGTGGCGGCTTTCAGGTGCATTTGGCTAGGGGCGTTGTCAATCATTCGCTGCTGAACAGTTTGGTGTTACTCCAAATCATGAACGAACACGTCCCTAATCTCTGGCGCGAAGGCCCCTACGAAAAAGGAAATACTCGAACAGCCCTAGAAATTTTAGTCGGGGATAAAATATTGCTCAATTTTATACACGGAACAGAATCTCTGAAAGCGACCATTGATTATCTCAAACATCGGGAAAATGAATGGATTGGGGCAATCGAGGGAGTAACGGAAGAACGGCTTTTTTCGGTATTTTATCATACAAATTTGTCACCCTGAGAGGGTCTAAAAAACCTATTAGTTAAGTAAGTAATTAAATATCCCTCTGCACAGCCACGATCGGACATAACAAAACAATCAACACCATGAAAACCCTATCTACCCTTCTTTTCCTCTTTGTTTGCTCACTTACTCTCCTAGCCCAGCCCAAAACGGTGGTCTTTCAAACGGATTTCGGCCTGAAAGACGGTGCGGTATCGGCTATGAAGGGCGTGGCCATGGGCGTAAACCCGAATCTGCGGCTTTTTGATCTGACGCATGAAATCCCCGCTTACAACATCTGGGAAGCCGCCTATCGCCTCGAACAAACCGCACCGTATTGGCCGAAGGGAACCGTTTTTGTATCTGTCGTTGACCCAGGCGTGGGTACAGAACGCAAGTCGGTAGTGCTTAAAACCAAAAGCGGCCATTTTTTTGTAGGGCCTGACAACGGCAGTTTTACGCTAATCTCCGAGTCGTTGGGTATTCAGGAAGTGCACCAAATCGACGAGGCCCTCAACCGCCGCCATAACTCGCAGTCTTCCTATACCTTTCATGGGCGTGATGTTTATGCTTACACAGCGGCGCGGTTGGCAGCCGGGGTGATTACCTTAGCGCAAGTCGGTAAGCGCCTTCCTAGCGAAGTGGTAAAAATTCCATTTCAAAAGCCCGCTATTGAAGGAACCGCCATTGTGGGAAATATTCCAATTTTAGACGTACAATACGGAAACGTCTGGACCAATATTCCTGCCAATTTATTCAAAAAGCTGAATATCACCGCAGGACAAAAAGTAAAGATAACAGTGTGGCAAAATAACAAACTCATTTTTGAAGGGGAAATGCCTTTTGCCAATACCTTTGGCGAAGTGCCCGAAGGGCAACCCATGGCTTATCTTAACAGCCTCATGAACCTCTCATTTGCCATTAATATGGGGGATTTTTCATCAAAATATGGTGTAAAAAGCGGCTCAGAATGGAAAGTAAGGGTGGAGAGGTGAGATATTATTCTCAACTATAATCAACCAAACCTTTTTCGTAATTATTTTTTAGAAGCGCGAACCGTTGACCGTACCATGATACTGGCAAGTACCGCTTCGCTTTCATTATGCAGGCGGTCGAGGGCCGTGATGGCATAGGTATATCGCCGATTACGAAGAGCGGTACGGTCAAGCGCGCGGGTTTGGCCTTCATAACAGGCCGCCAATAGCCGTGGTTTTTCGTTATCAGAATAGCGGTAAACGGCATAATAATGCGCTTTATCGCCGTCGCGGGCGGGCTCTGATGCATTCCAGCGCAACTCTACCCCGTTGCGGGTGTCGGATACCTGCAAGTTACGGGGTATTTGCGGTGCTACTCGGTCTTTCCACGGCATCGCGGGCGGAAAAGCTGGTTCTTTATAGAAATTGGTACGCAACGAATCTGCATGACCCAATTTGTTGTTAATCAAAGACTTAGAACTAAAAAATACACTTCCCGTAATTTCGGGATTAAGCCGGATAAATCGCATTTGGTTGGAGAATTCAGAAGCATTGGTCCAGGCCCGGTCTTTCTCTTGCACCCCTACTTTATAAGCGCCTTGTCCGATGTACAAGTGGCGCCCGTAGGTATGCTTCAACCACCAAGAAGTCAGTATCTTAAAAGGAACTTTATCGTGCTTTGTAGAAAAATAAATTTGCGGCACTATGTAGTCAATCCATCCCGCCTTCATCCATTTTTTGGTGTCAGCATAAAGATTATCGTACGAGGTTTGTCCGCCTTCTGTAGCCGAGCCTGTGGGGTCATCTTTTCGATTTCGCCACACCCCAAAAGGGCTCACGCCAAACTTTACGTATGGTTTTTCGGCAATGATGGCGTCGTTGATTTGTTTGATGAGTTTGTCAATATTGTCACGCCGCCAATCGTCTTTAGTTCTAAACCGGGCACCGTATTGTCGGAAGGCTTCTTCGTCTTTTAGGGTCTGTCCCGTAACGGTATAAGGATAAAAATAATCGTCAAAATGAATCCCGTCGACATCGTAGTTTTTAACAATATTGGTGGTAATACCCGTGATATACTCACGCACTTCGGGAAGGCCGAAATTAAACAGTTTATAGCCATCATACTCAAAAACCCACTCAGGATGCTGCCAACCGATATTCTCTTTGGAAATACTTTTGCTTACGCGGTGCGATACCCGATTGAGATTGAGCCAAGCGTGAAACTCAATCCCACGTCGGTGACACTCCTCAATCATAAACTCCATCGGGTCATAAAATGGCTCAGGCGCTCGACCCTGTTTGCCCGTAAGCCATTCTGACCAAGGCTCTTCACTTTTGGCGTAAAACGCGTCGGAGGCAGCGCGTACTTGTACAAATACGGCATTAATACCCGTGCGTTTGTGCGTGTCTAAAATGCGGATAAATTCTTCGCGTTGGTCTTCAGGAGAAAGATTTTTGCGGCTGGGCCAGTCAATGTTATCGACGGTCGCAATCCAAACGGCCCGCATCTCTCGGCGTAAACCCATGGGGCCAAAGTCGCGGAAACCAGCGCGTGGTTTTTGGGCAGTTTTACAGCCTTCTAAACCTAGAAAAAGCAACAGACAAAGCCAAGCAAGGTGTTTTTTCACGCAGCAATTGAAATTGAGTTAGGGCAACACGGAATAATTGGTTTGTTATTACCGCAATAAAAGTAACGTTTTTTATTCTAAAGTATTGGACGAAAGGCTATTTGATAACAACTCATTTTGAAAAGAGGAGGGGTTATATTTTCCTTGTATCAGGCGGTGAAAACACCGCCTGCACTTTTTATTTCCCTTTCACCAACGGCACCCGAATCGCTGATGGATACGCCGCAGAATGAAAAATTTGATTATTGGCAACGACACCCGTTTTTTCGTCAAAATTTTTCCCACCTGTATTGAGATTTCGATCAAAACGCGGAAAATTACTGCTCGATATTTCTACCCTCAGGCTGTGGCCAGGAGCAAAATAATTGGAGGTTACCATCGGACTTAACGTAAGTTTGTACACTTTCCCTTTTTCCATCCATACCTCTTTGTCAAACCCCTCACGATACCGGGCGCGCAGAATCGTTTCATCCAGATTATATGCACGGCCATCTGGATAAACATCGATGAGTTTTACGGTAAAATCAGTGTCTTTGGCATCTGAGCCTACGTACAACGTCGTTTCGATCGGTCCTGATAGTTCGGCCCCGTCTTTGAATGGATCGGTCGTATACACTAAAATGTCGTGCCGCGTTTCCATTTGATGCTGGTCAAACGAGCCTCCTTGAACCGCCGTACCCGTACAGCAAACGTTGCCACCGTACGATGGAACTGGGAACATAGGGTCATAGGCAAAAACATCAAGCTTAGCTTCTTTGGCTGGTGCGGTGAGCGTGAGTTTTCCATCACCGTAGAGGCTGTTGGCCTTACCACCGCTCGTAAGGTAATAAGTGGTCATCTCTACGTTGGAAGGGGGCCACGTATCAGACGACTGCCACTTGTTTGAGCCCATCGTAAAATACTGAACCTTAGGTATTTTATTTGCAAAACCGTTGGCATCGCCTTTCAGCCAAAGATCAAACCACGCATAAATCTGCTCATCATAGTTTAGTCGGGCATCGCCCATACTACGCTCACCCACGATGGTGTTTTCGGTGGCACGCTTGTAGGCGCAGTGGAGCGTAGGAGCAATGACTAAGTATTGATTGTCGCGCACTTGCGGGTCGGTGGCGTTTTTACGAACATGATTATAGAGTGCAAGATTGGGAGCACTCGACACGTCATACCACGAGACAAACCAAAAACTAGGTACGCCAAAAGGCATATTGTCGTGATATAACCCTCCTTTGAACCAATCTGGGTCATTGGGCTTTCGAACAATCATTTTATCATAAACGCCTTTTTGCCCGTTCACATTTTTGATAATATCCTGCACTGGAAGATGACGCAACCCCTTAGACCAATCGACGGGAGGCATTTCGGTCGCTAAATCGAAATAGCGAGAAGCACGAATCAATTCTTCCTGCGTAGCATTTTTGGGAAATTGCGGACGAATCGCGTCGTTTTGTGTACCATACAACCAAGCCGTAAACAACATCTGCTGCGCGCCACCTCGATACCAGTTGCCCTGCTCCCAAAACTCCCCTACTTTTCCAACACCCGCACCAAAGCCTTGCGGCACCATTGCAGCGTGAGAAGGGTGATCGAGGGCGGCCACGGCCATTTGCCATTCGGCAGTAGATGAACAGCCCAAAGTACCGATTTTTCCGTTGCACCACGCTTGCTTAGTCAACCATGAAAAAGCATCGTAGCCATCTGTAACGGGCGTACCAAGGATATCCCACTCACCTTCCGAGAAAAACCGTCCGCGTTCATTTTGAACCACATACGCGTAGCCGTGCGAAACCGCATCCAGTGCTTGCTGATAGGTACCGTTTCTTTGTTCGCCGTTGCCCCACGAATTAAAATTATAGGGAGTTCTGGAGAAAATCACTGGAACGGGCTTGTCGGTTTTGGGGCGAAAAATATCCGTGGCTAACCGAACTCCATCCCGCATGGGCATCATCACTTTTTGGTCAACCACGGCAATCGCCTGTAGTTTTTTTAACACATCTTCTTGAGCAGCGACCGTCAAAGTGGCTACATACAGCCCAACAAAAATCAGTAAGAATAGTTTTTTCATACGAAGGTTCATTTAACACCTCCTCAAAACTAACTAATTCACTTTCAAACGCCAAAAATGGCGCCAAATTGATATTTTTACGCCCACCAATGTCTGACAATTACGTATTAGCACGGTTTTTGAGAGAAAAAATATAGGATTTCGATCTTCCAGTAACTGCATCCGCCTTTTGAATATCCAAACAAAGATGATGAAACTCGCATTACGAAGTCTGGTTATAGGAGTACTTATTATATCAAAAGTGTTGGCCCAACGCGTCATCTCGACCGAGCAGGATGAGCGCCGTTTGTGGCTTGCGGTAGGTGTGGGTCCTGGACTTCTGAAAGTGGGTAGTGCGTACAGTCCTAAACCCCTATTTTTGAGCAAAGCAGGGCTCGGCTGGCAAATTTTTGCTTCACCTTATTACATTGTAAATGAGCGAATTAATATGGGCTTAAAATTGGGGGGTATCTTCCGCCCAAAATTTGAAGATCTGGAATCAAATAGTATTATCCAGCCCAAATTTACCTCCTACGGATTGTTCTTTACTGATATTTTTCTAACCCCTGCCTATCGAAGCTGGGGTGCGCCCGCCAAAACACGTTTTTATATCGGCCTAAGTGCGGGAGCTTCCTACTTTGGAAAATTGGAAGCCAAAGACTTGATAACCCAACAGGTATATTCCCTCCGCCGACACGGTAAAGAAGTATTTTTTACCGCCGCCCCAAAAATTGGGATCGTAATTGGCGAGATAAAATTAGAATTCGAGCATATCGTAACGACTCCTTTCAACCCAGATTTCACCTCTTTTACCATCAGTAGTGGTATCCCTTTAGGAGTTTCGAGGTATTATTAGGATAAAAAGCGCCTTGTTATTTAGTAAAGCAGCCCCGAAAATCCCATGATTCTCATCGATTCAAAAACTATATCTTTTAAGCCCGTCGCATTCTCTTTTCCTTATCCATCCTTATCTACCTACAATACTTTTCTTACCTACTTACAATACTTCATTTTTATTTTAATTCTCTTTTTTCTGCCTACAGAACCAATGTCATAAATTGGAACAATCTTAGCCAATTCTTTTCAAAGTTATATTTATTCTAATTTTTGTTCAAAAAATATACTTAACATATTAAATAAATTATATTATAGGCATAAGAATTAACATAATTTTTACCAAGAAATGCAGTAGTTACAGGGTCCATAGCTCTTCTAAAATCGTATTCTGTTTTCAAACTGTTTTTTTAACTTAAACGCTGTACTGACAGCCTGAATTATCACTATGGAAAAACCCTTACAACCGCATGGCCGGTTTAGCAGGATGGTGCGACTATCAACCGCACCCTTCTTCCTGTCTTTTTCCTGCCTCACATTTGCCTACGCTGCTCCTGACCGAGATTTTCTCGACAGAAACGCCAACGTTCGTTTAGAAGAAAAAGCCGTAGATAAAACTATCTCCGGAAAAGTTGTAGACGAAACAAACAGTGGGTTGCCCGGCGTAAGTATTGTTATCAAAGGTACACAACGCGGTACCGTAACTGATGGAAATGGACTCTACAAATTGGAAGTCCCCGACAATGCCACGCTTATTTTCTCTTTTGTGGGTTATGTGCCACAGGAAATCGCTGTTGGCAATCAATCTTCCATTAATCTTACTTTGAGATCCGACAGCAAAGTATTGGAAGAGATTGTGGTTATCGGTTACGGTACTCTTAGAAAATCAGATTTAACGGGCTCAGTGAGCACCGTAAAAGCGGAACAATTAATGGAACGCCCCGCGCCTTCGCTTGCCCAACAGCTATCTGGTAGAATGGCTGGAGTACAAGTAAATACTAACTCAGGTCGCCCTGGCGGTAGAACTACCATTCGAGTACGCGGTTTCAGCTCTATCAACTCCTCCAAC
>JAIXPV010000571.1 GCA_027486105.1 Runella sp.
CTGTTCCTGCCCTTTGACCCACAGGCGGGTTTTGGGGTGAAAAAGGGCGACTAATTTGGCGATGCCCTGCGCCAGATAAATTCCAAGGGTATAGATGAAAGCGAACAATTTCTGAATGAGTTACGTTATTTCCGTAAAAATAATCACTCAATCACTAATTCGCTCATAAATAAATGAATTGGAATACACTCAATGACAGTGCCCAGTTGGAGGAAATCAAAAAAGAATCCCACCATTATCCTGTTTTGATTTTGAAACACAGCACCCGCTGTTCTATTAGTTCCGCCACGCTCGGGCGGTTGGAGCGCAGTTGGAAGAACGAAGAAGTAGGCGATTTAAAACCTTATTTTTTGGATTTGATTGCGTATCGGCCTATTTCTAATCAAATAGCTGAAGAGTTTGAAGTAGAGCATGAGTCACCACAGGCGCTCATCATCCGCAATGGTGAAAGCGTGTACAGTGCATCGCATTTTGACATTTCGTTTGAAGACCTCAAAGCGCAAGTGGCGGCTTTGGTCTGATGCTACTTAACGTAGAGTCGCAAAATTTTGCGACTCTACTGTTCAATCGCGGCAAAATACTCTTTGATTTTTTGGGCCTTGTCTTTCCCAACAAACTGCGCGATTCGCTCAACGTCGGCCTCGCGAATGGCTTTTACACCCCGAAATTCTTTGAGCAAATTAGCGGCCGTTTTCTTCCCAATTCCTTCGATATTTTCCAGCTCACTCACAAACGCGTTGCGGCTCCGCTTATCGCGGTGATATGTAATGGCAAAACGGTGCGCTTCGTCGCGAATTTGTTGAATAAGGCGCAATGACTCTGATTTTTTGTCGATGTACAACGGCAGCGTATCTTCTGGAAAATAGATTTCTTCCAAGCGCTTGGCAATACCCACAATAGGAATTTTTCCGTAAAGTTTCAACGCCTTGAGCGCATCGCAAGCCGCGCTAAGTTGGCCTTTTCCACCATCAACTACTATCAAATCAGGGAGTTCGGCTTGTTCTTCGAGCAGGCGTGTGTAGCGGCGCGTCACCACCTCGTGCATACTCGCAAAGTCGTTGGGGCCAATCACCGTTTTGATGCTGAAATGCCGGTAGTCTTTCTTCGACGGGCGGCCTTCTTTAAAACAAACCATGGCCGCTACAGGATTGGTACCCTGAATGTTAGAGTTGTCAAAACACTCAATATGGCGCGGCAAGCTTTTGAGTTGAAGGTCGGCTTTGAGTTTAATCAGCACCCGATCGCGGCGGTTGGTGGTGGCGCTCGATTCAATCATCTGCCGCTCCGCTTTTTCTTTTCGGAAAAAGTGCACGTTTTTAAGCGCCATTTCCAGCAAGCTACGTTTATCGCCAATTTTTGGAATCGTGATTTCAGCTTTAAAATCGGTGGTAATGTCGATATTAGAAATGATTTCTTTGGCGTCGCTTTCGTACGTGGTGCGCATTTCAAACAGCACCAACGCCAGAATTTCATCGTCGGGCTCGTCGAGTTTTTTCTTCACTTCGAGCGTTTGGGCGGCCATGATGTACCCGTTCACGATTTTGAGGTAATTCACGTAGGCCGCATCCTCATCAGATGCAATCGCGATCACATCCACATTCCCGATTTTAGGATTGATAACCGTTGATTTGGACTGGAAACTTTGCAGCGTTTCTAGCTTCATTTTCCATTCGTGGGCTTTTTCAAACTCCATTTTTTCAGCCGCCGCAATCATATTTTCTTTAAAATAATTTTGCGGAATGCTCAGTTGCCCCTTCAGAATCTGGTGAATTGAGGCCACTTCGCGGTCATAATCTTCGAGCGACTGTCGGCCCTCGCACGGTCCTTTGCAGCGCTTGAGGTGGTATTCCATGCAGACTTTAAACTTACCCGCTTCGATGTTTTCGGGGGTCAGGTTGAGGTTGCAGGTACGGAGCGTATACAACTCTCTAAACATATCGAGCAGGTTGTACATGGAGCGCGCATTGGCAAACGGCCCATAAAACGTTCCCGTTTTTTTATCGAGCCGGCGCGAAGTCTCCACCCTCGGAAACGGCTCATTGAATACCTTGATAAAAGGGTAGGTTTTATCGTCGCGGAGCAAGATATTGAAGCGCGGCTGATAGCGCTTAATGAGTTGGTTTTCGAGCAATAGCGCGTCAAATTCTGTATGTACAATGGTGTATTCAATGCGCCGAATCTGGCTCACTAAGCGCCGTGTTTTGCGGTCTGGATGGTTTTTGACAAAATAACTACTAACCCGATTTTTGAGATTTTTGGCTTTCCCAACGTAAATAATTTCCCCTTCTTCGCTAAAATAACGATACACGCCCGGCTCAGTCGGGATTTTAGCTAACTCTGCTTTGGCTTCAAAAACGGACATATTGGCTCTATTTTTACTTACGACAAAGTTCGCCAAAGTTTGAGGAAAGAAAAATTGGGGGAAGATACTTATGCGTTTACATCGCTTTCTCTAAAAAAGTAATCGACTACATTCAGTCCTATAATCCCGATTTTTTCTAACAACGTTAAATAATTCACGATTAGCAAATTGCGAATTCTTGCCCCTCTTTTTACTTTTATCACTTACTTTGCGTCTTTATTCAGTGCTAATTTTAATAATCAATTTTCAAAACACAACAGCCAATCAATGTCCAGTATTATGAAAAAGTCTCTCATTGTCTTTTACTTCTTATTTTTCGCTTTCGGGGCATTTGCCCAAAACCAAGATTATCAGAATGTTGTTAGCGTCCAATCGGGCGTAAGTCTCTTTTCTCCCTTCCGCGGCACCATCACGGGTTCACAAGAATCGTCGGATACAACCGTCTCTTTTTCGTCGGGAAACGCCAGCAATTTCCCGCAAATCAACATCGCTTACGACCGTGGCATCAACAAATGGTTTTCGATTGGTGGGGCCGTTAGTTACAATAAAGGCTCAATGGATTTGAAGAATGTAGTTTATAAGAAAACTGAAAACCTCGGCGATGTCACACTCAACGTATCGCGCATTACCATTGGAGCCCGTGCGTTGTTCCACTATGGCAACGCCAACCGCGTAGATATGTATTCGGGCGTTCGGTTGGGTGTCGGTATTTGGGGCGTAAACGCCAGTTCAAGTGCAGTAGATGGTAAACTCGACGAGGTTTTCAACGAAGCGGGCGGCAGCGGCATCTGGCGTACTGTACTTGGCAACAAACTTAGAGGGGGATTTGTAATGCCTCAGGTGCAAGTAATTTTGTTTGGTCTGCGGGGCTACATTACCGAAAGTATCGGCCTAAACGGCGAACTCGCCGTAGGTAGCCCTTATTTTGCCTCGATTGGCATCAATTATCGCTTTTAATTAAACCACGACACGAAGTAGCAAAATGATTTGGCGTCAGACGGTTTAAAACCGTCTGACGCTAGATTGCACTGCATTATTTTCTTTGCGCCTTTGCGTGAGCACGTTACTCTAGTGCAAATACAATGGGCATCGTAAATTTTACCCGTACGGCCCGGCCCGATTGCTTCCCTGGCTTCCATTTGGGCATCAATTTCATCACGCGGACGGCTTCTTCGTCGCACCCAAAACCAATGCCTCGAATCACGTTGATGTTGGACAAAGAGCCGTCTGGCTCCACCGTAAACGTCAGGTACACCCGCCCTTGGATGTTGTTTCGTTGCGCAGGGCTTGGATAATGCAAATTTTTCATTAAAAATGTCCGTAAGCCTTCATTACCTCCGGCAAATTGCGGGTCAATTTCTACTTTGTCAAATATTTCGGGAGCTTTGGCTTCCACCTCGGCAGGTTTTGTATTTTCAGAAACTGGCAAATCTTCGGGAGGTGCTATGATGGCAACTTCTTCTGGGCCCGTACCTTCAATGGTTTCCTGACCTGGGTTAGCTTTCGCCAAGTCTTCTACGGGCGGCGGCAGCTCTTCATACGGAGGTTCCTTGAGCACTTCCAACATTCGATAACGCACTGTCGTTTGCTTCGGCACCTCCTTTGGTTTTTCCAATTCAGGAAGCGGTTTTTCTTCTTTCAGAACAGGTTTTATGTTTATCAATTCCACAGGAGTGGTTGAATATTCAATATTATCAGGGGCCCATCTGCCGTAGAGTATCGGCCCAACAAACAGCAACAGAAATAGGCCAATTCCTAGCAAAACGGCATTTCGAAGCACTTCAGGATAAGATTTTCGGAGATCATACGCGCCGTAGGCACGGTGACGATTCATAAAAACGATGTCGTCCAAGGTCATAGCTTCGCTAGTCTCGGCCAAGGCCGGGAAGAGATGTTTGTAAGTACTCATGGCTATTTTTTAGTTTAGAATTAGTTCTTTTTCAGTAATACAGAAAATGGGCTACCCTCCCCATCTCCTCCTAATTATTTGGTTTTCAGCAATTTTAAACTTTATGAAACAAGATTTTGAAGGCACAACTCTTTCGTATATACGCAGGCAATTTGCAGCTTTTGACAACTACCTATTTTGGGTCTAATAATCGAGCTGACAAAGGAATAAAATGAAGAATAAAGTTGCGAGCTATGCGAGCCAATGGCACAGCACCTCGTGATTGGCGCAAGCAGGGCACTCTAAAAAATGATGGCTGTTAAAAGGCAATGGTACGCCCAAAAAGCCAAAATGGCTTTCTCAATCAGCGAAAAAAGGCGGTTTAATCCTAAATTAGATAATGCGCAGTATCAGGCGGGCACTGCATACCGATGGGGGGCTTTTCTAAAAAACCACGTCCCTAAAGAGTAAGCCACCCCGCAAACGCCCAGCATCCACATCATACCAGCCGTGGAAAGAAAACTCCAGGACCCCTGCGCCATACCCGACAAAAATGCCATCAGCATCATAAACAGCCCGACGCCCAATATCAGCGCACTGCGCAGGGCAAACGGATAAGATTGACGGAGGTCGTAGGCCCCATAGGCTTTGTTACGAAACTCAAAAACAATATCGTCCAGCGACGCATTTTCGAGTTGTTCGTCGGTCATGGCCACTTCGTGTTGATACGTTTCGCGTAGATATTTAACCGCTTTTGTATTAGCTTCCTGGGTAATTTTTTCCAGGGCTAAATCAAAGTTATACCCTTTCCAAAGGTATTCTTCAGCTTCGCAGGCTAAATGATCAAGCAATTCAGTAATCAGGGCGTCGTTGGTACTGCTGCCGAGAAGGTGGTTGTGCAACCTGCTTAATTGTTCGGGAGTTAGCTTTTTCATCTCAAAAAGTCGTTGGGTATTAGTCGCTGATAATCCTCCAATTCATTAAGTATTAACAACAAACTGAACAAAAAAATTGATTATTTCTTAACCTATTGACAGTCCTTGTTGGGGTTGAAGAAGAATTTGCATTGCTTCCACAAAACGCTCAAATTCAGAGACTTTTTGGATGGCAGTTGCGCTTCCACTCGGTGTAAGGGTGTAGTACTTGCGCAACCGCCCATCTACTTCCTCTGATTCGGTCAGCAAAAAACCTTCCTGCTCCAATTTGTGTAATACTGGATACAATGCTCCAAAGGTTAGAGTGATTTCGCCGTTGGTTCGCTCCTTTACTGATTGGGTAATTTCGTAGCCGTACATACGTCCCTGCTCGGCCAACAATTTTAACACAATTGTCTTGAGAGTTCCCCGTAAAAATTCGTTACTTGTTGCTTCCATAAGATTTAAAGAGTGATTTATGAGAACAAATATATATAAGTTTTTTATATATTAAAATTCTACACCAATTTTTTTCAAAAAAATTTTAAAACCTAACAAAAACTGCATCATTTTGATTTCATCCCACGTTATGTGATATAAGAGGGGAAAACTTTAACGGTCTTTTTCTCTTCTCTGAAGCACGAAAACAGAAAACCGTAATAATTATGAAAAACATACTGCTGTACGCAACAGCCGTCTCTTTGCTGATTCTGATTCAATCTTGCCACTCCACTCCCGACCCCACCGAGCTGAATTCACTCACTTTGACATTCGACCATCGCGTTGGTGACAAGGCACTTACGTTAGGAACCGATACCTATCAAAATACATCAGGAGAAGACTTTTCGGTGACAACGTTCAATTATTTTATCTGCAATATTTCACTCAAAAAAGCAGACGGCTCTAGGTTTGTTTATCCTCAGGATTCGAGTTATTTTTTGGTCAGAGAAACTTTTCCTGCCTCCAAACAAATTACCTTGAAGCGTATCCCCGCTGGTGATTACACCGCCCTTACTTTCACGATTGGCGTAGACAGCCTTCGAAACACGATGGACCTCAGCCGTCGGAAAGGAGTCCTTGACCCAGGCGATGCCTCGCACGAGGGAGACGGCATGTATTGGTCATGGAATTCGGGTTATATTTTCTTAAAAATTGAAGGCAACTCCTCTAAAATCACCCCAGACCCCGCCGGCAATCAGAAATTTAGGTACCACATTGGAGGCTATGGAGGCTACAACGCCAAAACATTCAATAACCTCCGCACCGTGACATTGCCGCTCGGAAACGTTCCCGCCAAAGTCGGCCCCAACCAACAACCCGTTATTACTATCGTTACAGACGTGTCGAAGTTATGGGACGGAGTACAGAAAATCAGTTTGGCTACGACCCCTACGATTATGTTTTCTGACTATTCTACCACCGTTGCCAACAATTACGCAGCTATGTTTCGGGTTTCGGCGGTCAAAGAATAAAGGAGGTTATCAATGAAAAAAACATTCATCATCGGGTTATCGTTGGGGCTCTGGGGATGGGCCGCGTGTAATCGTACCAACGAACCTCCCGCCCCAACCGACCCCGACCCATCCACGGATAAAATCGAGGTTCCACAGCCGAGTTATTTTCCCAACAAAGTATACGATTTATCTTCCAATCCAGTAACATCCGCTGGGTTTCAACTGGGAAAATCCTTGTTCTACGACGGAATTTTGTCGCGCAATGGCACCATTGCCTGCGGCACCTGCCACCAACAAGCGGCTGCTTTTACCCACCACGGGCACGACCTTAGCCACGGCATTGACGACCGAATCGGAGCTCGCAATGCCCCTGCCATTCAGAATTTGGCTTGGACCAAAGCGTTTCTGTGGGATGGCGGTGTGCCACATTTGGATTTATTTCCAATCGCCCCCATCGAAAATCCCGTTGAAATGGACGAGAAATTACCCAATGTTCTGCAAAAACTGCGAGATAGCAAAAACCCCAATTACCCCGAACTTTTCAACAAAGCCTTTGGGAGTCCCGACATCACCACCGAGCGATTCAGCAAAGCCCTTTCGCAGTTTATGCTGCTTATGGTTTCCAACAACTCCCGTTATGACATCTACTTACGCGGCACCACCAACGCCCTTACAACCACTGAAAAAGAAGGACTTACAATCTTTAAACAGAAATGTAGTAGTTGCCATTCGGGAGAACTATTTACGGATCAAAGCTACCGCAACAACGGGTTGAGCACCGACCGCAACCCCGACCAAGGGCGTTTTAATATTACCCAAAATCCCAATGACCGCTATAAATTCAAAGTTCCTAGCCTGCGAAATATCGGCTACACAGCGCCCTACATGCACGATGGACGATTTACGTCTCTTGAACAAGTTTTAGAACATTATTCAAAAAATGTAAAACAAAGTCCTACCCTCGATAGTTTACTTCAACAAGGTGAAAAATTGGGCATAGCACTTACGGAAGAGGAGAAACAAAAAGTCATTGCCTTTCTGAAAACACTATCCGACGAACAGTTTGTTCAGGATATTCGTTTTTCAGACCCTGGCTTCGGACATTCTTTCTAATCACCAATTATTAAGCGAATTACAGATTATCAATAATCTACAATTACTCACTTATCCCCCAAAAACCGTTATTTTCAAGTTAAATTTTTTGAATTAAAAAGTTAGTAAAAATGTATTCAACGTCTGCTTTTGCCAACATGATACGAAAGTCTTACGCCAAATCAGAGGGAGATTCACCTCTTTTTTGCTGGGACATTGTTCAGCTGTACCGGGCAACGTCAACCAATACCCAACACGATGTTTCTACGCTGAAAACCCTCATGACAACGCAGCAATGGTCGTTGGATCTCAATTTCGATGAGTTGTTGCAAAATGAATATACGATTGTTGTTACCGATACACGTCAAACCATTCAGTGGGTAAGCTCATCTTTTCAGCAAATGACCGGGTACGCCAAACATGAAGCCATTGGGCAAAAACCCAGTTTTTTGCAGGGCGAAAATACTAACCCACAGCAACTTGCGTTTTTGAGAGAGCAGCTTACGGCGGGCAACAAAACCCAGACCGAAGTGGTAAACTATCGTAAAAACGGCGAAGAATATCTATGTTGGATTGAAGCATTACCCGTTTTGAATCGTAAGGGCGAATTAGTTAATTATTTGGCCATCGAAAAAGAAGTAAAACAAGTTGGATAACCTTTCAACCCAGCCCCCTTCACTCCTGCCCCCGCTGCCACCAGTCATTTGAATGTACTCCGTCTTCAGCGACGGGTTGCGTATGTTTTCAGTTTAAGATTTCCCCCCCGGTCGCCGACTTTATAAAAGCAAATTTTGACAGTTGCCTATGTCCAGCGTGCCTTACGGAATTGATTGAGGCGTCAATCCCCAATTAAACCATTTCGTGGAAGAATTGTCTCATTAGCAGCCTTCTGGTAAATAAAAATAACGTATCTTACGACCCGTAAAATAGCCCTGCATTTGTAATGAAGACCTTCAACGCTTACTATGCCATATTATTGACTGCCATCACAACGGCATTATTGGTAGGTTCCTGCCAAACTAAAGAGACCGAGGTGTTGGAAGAAGGCTCCTTTAAACTCATTCAGACGCAAATTTTCGATAAGTCTTGTGCCACTTCAGGCTGCCACGCTTCGGAGCAAGACGCTTCCTTTCGTCAACACGGGCTGGTATTAACCGCCGATGTTTCTTATACCAATCTGGTTAATAGATTTGCCAAAAACACCGCTGCCAATGCCGATTCTATGCGTTTGGTCATGCCAGGCAACGTGGCCAAGAGCTTTCTTTACACCAAAATCAATTGCAGCGCTGCATCGCTTTTGGCAGGAAAACAGTACGGCAACCCCATGCCGCTGGGCGCCAACGGGCTTTCGGTCGGCGAAATAGAATTTATCCGTAAATGGATTGAATCAGGAGCGCCCCGTTCGGGCGGCTCAGTCGATGCCTCGTTGATTACCAATTCGGTACCGCTGTGCGGCTCTGGCTTCGGAAGTACATTTACGGCCCTCGCTCCGCCCAAGCCAAGCGAAGGCCTCCAGCTACATTTGGAGCCATTTGAGGTAGCCAACACGTACGAGCGTGAGATTTTTGTGCGTAAGCCCGTCGGTAATGCGTCCGAGCTTTACATCAATCGCGTTCAGACGCGTATGCGGCCTGGCAGTCATCATTTTATTCTATATAATTTTAAGAATACCAACAACTTACCCACGGAAGGGCAAGTTCGTGACCTTCGCAATTCCGATGGAACCAACAATCTGCTTACTTTTTTGAGTATGCAAAATCACGTTTTCTGGGCTGGAACGCAAACACAAGAGCACGATTACCAATTTCCCGAGGGCGTAGCACTCCGTATTCCCGCCAATTATTCGTTTGATTTTAATTCACATTATGTCAATAAAACAGCGGGAAAAATCCCCGGTGAAGTGTACGTAAATCTCTATAAACTGGAGAAAGAAAAGGTGAAAATTGTGGCCAATTCGCTCAATTTAGGACATGAAAGCTTTAGCCTGCCGGCAGGACAGCGCACAGTAGTGACCAAAACGTTTACCTTTTCAAAACCTACCAAAGTGCTGATGCTGACTTCACATACGCACAAATTGGGCGAGAAATACGTCATCAAAATTGTGGGGGGGCCACGCAACGGAGAGATTGTCTACGAAAGTACCGACTGGGAACACCCCCTTATCAAAACTTTTGGGCAACCACTCGAATTTAACAAAGGTGAGGGCCTGATGTCGGAAGTGACCTTCAATAATACCACCACCAAAACCGTCAAATTCGGTCTTACCAGCGAAGACGAAATGGACATTATTTTCGGATATTATTACGAACAATAATTGATAGTATTGAGGCTTTGTTCCTGCCAAAAACTCCAAGTGGGGTATCAATGCTAGTTTTAAATGGTAAAAACTAGTTCTCATTTCCTACTATATTTCAACAACTCCTCAACCAATTCATATACTTTAGTAGAGGGATTTTGATCTGCCGGGAGTAAATCTGATTGTTTTTCAAAGAGTTTTCGAGCATTTCGAATCGCCCTGTAAATATCAGCCCTTGAATCCGCCTCTAAACGATGAAAGATTTGCTTACAAAAAACCTGTTTTTTACCTTCCTGCTCATAGTTACAACTCCATAACTCACTTAGTTTTTGGTAGTAATGAACACGGGTGAGCTGAGATTCTATAAATTGATAATGCAACAAAAACCATAATTCAAACGAATCATTTGAGTAAGCCACCTTAAAGCCCTTTTGCTGAGCATAAGTAATAGAACGGTTAAAATCTTCAGCTATACCTGTAACATCTGCTTTGTAATCGTAATCAAATACACACCAAATCTCCTTGCCTTGCCTTTGTTTTCAGTTTGTTTAGACAGTTCCTCTGCTCTTTTAACTAAAGCCATGCGCGATGTGCCTAAACCTTTACATTTCACATCTGCTGTAACTACAGGAAATGCTTCAAAATATAGCTTTTCAGTGTTTTCCCCTTCACAAACGATCAGAAATGATTTGGCTGGTTCAAACTTATCAATTTGATAAGGTTTTTTTGTGAACGGCTTTTTGAACCAACTTTTACCACGGTCGGTAGGCTTAGTATAAGACATAATTTAGTTTTGAAAAGTAGTTCCAAAATCACCTAAAAAAGGTACTGCCCCGTATTTTCCTTCCAAATACTCTTTTTCAAAAGAGGCATCATTTCGTACTCCTCTAAACTCGATCAGTGTTCTTAATGATGATGCTCCAAAACGGTCTTTTTCAACAAAACAAATCTGGTCTCGACGAAATAACTCAGCTTTAAGCAATCCTGTATCGTGGGTTACAAAAATCAATTGAGCATTATTTTTATTGATATTTGAAGAATTAAAAAGCGATACAATTTTACGCGTCAGGCGCGGATGTAATCGAGCATCAAATTCATCAATAAAAAGTATCTCTCCTTTATCAAAGGCATCAATCAGTAATGGACTAAGGTAAAACAGCTTTTTTGTCCCTTCTGACTCCCATTCATCAAAATCTCCTTTTACATCGTTTATCTTTTCATGATTAGCATTATACTTACTACGTTTCGAGTAAAAAGAGGCTGGAAATGCAAATTTCCCTGCTTTAAATAAATCCCGCAATTCATCTGGCAATTCTCTCGATAATTCCTCTTCATTTTTTTCTAACAGTCCAAAATCTTCGATACCAATATCTGCATCTTGAAGGAAATCAAGGATGCGTTTTTTTTCAGTCTCATTCTGGCTATCAGAAATAATTTCTTTAATCAAATCTTTAATTTCTGGAGCAAAGAGCCCTGATAGGATACCAATTTCTTTAATGTAATTTGAAATAATATTAGCAAATTTCCCACCTAAAGCAGCTACTGAAGTAAGAAATAGAGAATTCAATCGAAAAATTTCATTATCCCCTTTCTGAGATAAATTCTCAAATTTTTTGGCTTCTCGAAACACTCGCTCATTCACTGTAACTCCCATACCTTCCCGAATAAAATAGGGAACCTCCGTTCTCTTAGGCACACCAAACAGCCATTCTGATGCAATTCTATCTTGTTGGATTTCAAATCCATACCGGTATTGGACATTATTATGAATGAAAATTAATTGAAAAAAAGAAGGAACCTGCTCTGTTTCAGTACTAAGTGCAAATGGTTCAATAAAGTTATCAATTACTTTTTCATCCTTAACTGAACGACGTACAATCATTACCATTGCAAAAATAGCCCTCACCAAATTGCTCTTGCCACTGGCATTAGCACCATAGATAGCTTTACTCCTTAGAAGTTTTAACTTATCGGAAACTACAATGGTATTTTCGCTATCAACCGACTTATATCCTTTTTTTGAAGTGACCGGTGCAGCTACCATGCTCAGAGTTTGCATATCTTTGAACGACCGAAAATTGGCAACACTAAATTCAACTAACATAAAATTAGAGGCTTATTTGTGACATTTTCACAAATAACACTTTATTTTAACTATAAATTACATATTTACTTGTATTTTTTTTAAGATTTTCCATTACTAAACAATCCCCATATATTAAAACAGTAAAAAAAAAGACTTTGTTAACTTTGTCATCCAGTCCTTAATTCTAATATCTCCACAAATATGAACCGTCGCACCTTCCTTCAAAGCACAGCCATCGGAACGGCTGCTACTCTGTTTTCACCCTACGGAATCGCCGCGCCACGCGCCACCAAGTATCGTACGGCACTCATCGGTACGGGCTGGTGGGGAATGAATATCCTGCGGGCTGCCATAGCCGCAGGGCAATCGAAAGTAGTGGCGATGTGCGACGTTGACCAAAACCAAATCGGCAAGGCAGCGGCAGAGGTGGAAAAACTAAACGGTGATAAACCCAAACAATACCGCGATTTTCGGGAACTATTAGCAACCGAAAAACCCGAGATTGTGATTGTAGCTACCCCTGACCACTGGCATGCGCTGATTTGCATCGCGGCCGTACAAGCAGGGGCCCACGTGTACGTCGAAAAGCCCATCAGCCACACCATCAACGAAGGGAAAGCCATGGTGGCAGCAGCCCGCAAAACGGGCAAAGTGGTACAAGTAGGAACGCACCGCCGGGTATCACCGCACAATATCTCGGGTCGGGATTTTATCCGTTCGGGAAAAGCTGGAAAAATTGGAATGGTGCGCACTTTTGTGCATTACGGCGGCGGCCCTGGGCAAGTAACCCCCGATACCGAAACCCCTCAAGGAATGGATTGGGATATGTGGTGCGGTCCCGCGCCACTCCGCCCTTTTAATACCAAAATTCACCCGCGCGGTTTTCGTCAATACCTCGACTACGCCAACGGTACCTTGGGCGACTGGGGAATCCACTGGCTGGATCAATTACTCTGGGTAATGGAAGAAAAATACCCTCGAAAAGTATTCTCTACGGGCGGGCGGGCTATCAAAACCGACAATACCGACGCACCCGACCATCAAGTGGCTGTGTACGAATTTGAAAACTTCACCGCAACTTGGGAACACCGTCAATTTGCGGGAAATAATGCCGAAAAAACCCACCCCCAACAGGCCGTAGGTTGCTATTTCTACGGAACAGAAGGTACTTTTCACATGGGCTGGCTAGATGGTTGGACATTTTACCCCACCGACTCCAAAAAGCCAGTCATCCACGAAGACGCCAAACTGGACATGCCTGACCAGCAAAACATAGCCAACCTTTGGGCGGATTTTCTGGAATCCATTGAGAAAAAACGAACACCCGTTTGTGACATCGAAATCGGCCATCGCTCAAGCAACATGGCACTGCTCGGTATGCTATCTATGAAGGCAGGACGAAGCATAGAATGGGACGGAGAAAAAGGAATCATCAAAAACGACCCCGAAGCCAACAAACTTCTGGAAAGAGCGTATCGGAAGGGTTGGGAATACCCGAAGGCGTAGCTTTTGTAAACTGAAAAACCGAGAAATGAGCAATGTAAAACCGCGAAAGCAGACATGCTACTTTTGCGGTTTTTGCTTTTGGAAAACGTACTACACCCTAATTTTACTTTACCAGTGAAAAAAATCATACTCTTTTTGTTGGCCCATGCTTTTGCGCAAGCCCAGACCTTCAAAAACCCACTCCTCCCCGCTGGAGCCGACCCGTGGTCAATTTACAAAGACGGTTTTTACTATTATATGCACACCACTGGTAAAGATTTGACTATTTGGAAAACCAAAGATTTGTCACAACTCGCCACGGCTCAAAAAACGGTTATTTGGACTCCGCCCGCCACAGGCCTTTATTCAAAAGAAATCTGGGCACCCGAACTGCATTTCTTACAAAATAAATGGTACATCTATTTTGCCGCCGATGACGGTCGCAACCGCAATCATCGGCTGTACGTATTAGAAAATTCCTCTCCTGACCCCACCCAAGGCACTTGGACAATGAAAGGGCAACTCAAAACACCACAAGACAAATGGGCCATTGATGGTTCGGTCTTTGAGCACAATGGACAGATGTATCTTACATGGTCGGGCTGGGAAGGCGACGAAAACGGTCGCCAAGATATTTATCTGTGCAAAATGAGCAATCCCTGGACTTGCATCGGCAAGCGTATTCGAATCTCTGACCCGCAGTTCGAATGGGAACATCACGGCCTGCTAACCCGCCCCGGACCTGACGATAAGCCCATTGTATTGGTCAATGAAGGCCCCCAGTTTCTGAAAAGTCCAAACGGCAGAATCAACATCATCTTTTCGGCGAATGGCTGCTGGACAGACTATTACGCTTTGGGTATGATTCACGCCGCCCCCACTGCCGATTTAATGAATCCACAATCTTGGAAGAAGCACCCCACCCCTGTTTTTTGGGCAAATAACGTACAGGGTACTCATGCCGCTGGGCATAATAGCTTTTTCAAATCGCCCGATGGGAGCCAAAATTGGA
>JAIXPV010000281.1 GCA_027486105.1 Runella sp.
ACTTGACACGCACAGAAAAAAACGGCAATCCATTTGAAGGCCTCTTTCTGGGAGTTGGGGAGCAATGCTATCACCACCGACCCAACGAGCGGATGAAAAGTAAGAAATGAGAGTAGATGAGGAATCATAATAGTACGTTAGCCAATACCCAAAAGCGATATTTGTTGCCGATGGCCTTAAAAAAACAAAAAAATCATTAGTAAAACACCCAAAAGCATTACCACAAAATAGGATTGGACACGCCCATTTTGCAAATTTCGAATTCTGCTTCCCGCAAAACTCGCAAGCCAAGCCAACGCGTTTACAACGCCATCCACGACCAATTTGTCAAAGCGTCCTATGACATGGGCGCCTATCACGGTTGCAAAACCCACGCCATTGACCATTACGTCAACTATCTGACGATCAACCTTATAGGTCCAATACGCTATTTTCTGCAAAGGAGCAATCAGAAATACATGCCGATCGGTTTCATCAGCGTGTTCATTCAACCATTTCAATCCGTTTTTTATCTTACCAAACAAAGAAACGAACACCCTTACAACAGCATCATGAACTCCTTGCAGCAACGTAATGAGAGACGGTAACGGCCCCGTCGCCGTGGAATAAAAACCGCCTAACAGCCCGATGGCAACGACCAAAACTGACAGTAAAGCCACGATTTCATGACCCGTTTCGTCAGTTTCAACGGGAAACATCCGAAAGAACCATCCGTGGGAGGCATCGGCGGGGTTGAATGAAAACCAAATAAAAAAAGACAGAATTGCCAAAAGAATAACGGGCACTTTCATCAAAGAATCCGCATCATGAACGATTTGTTCGTGACGGTATCCTCCTTGGTTTTGCCCGAAAAAAACCTGTTTCCATTGTCTAATTACATAAAAAGCGGTAAGCCCCGCCGAAATTAAGCCCACCAGGGGAATAACAAAAGCAATCCCTCCCGTATGTTTTGCCCACTCAAAAGCCCCAATCAAAATAGCATCTTTGGAAAGAAACCCTGAAAAAAACGGTAAACCCGCCAGCGCCGCGGCACAAACTGTATACGCCCAAAAAGTAACGGGCATTCCTTGTCGGAGTCCGCCCATTTGGCGTGTATCTTGGGTATGAACGGCATGGATGATAATGCCAGCGCACAAAAACAAACCCGCTTTAAAAAAAGCATGGGTCAATAAATGAAACAAAGCGGCTTCTTTGACCCCCACGCCCATTCCCATCACCATCAAGCCCAGTTGAGATACCGTTGAATATGCCAACAACTTTTTTATATCTGTCTGAAAAATGGCTTTATACGCTCCTAAAAGCATGGTTAGGGTGCCGATAATGGCCACCACCACCAGTGCGTCAGGGGTCAGAAAGGGATGAATGCGTCCCAGTAAAAAAATACCCGCTGCCACCATCGTTGCGGCATGAATCAATGCCGACACTGGCGTTGGCCCTTCCATTGCATCTGGCAACCAATCAGAAAGAGGGAATTGGGCTGATTTGCCAATGGCCCCACAAAATAAAAATACACCAATTGCCGTAAAAAGTACGGAAGAGTCTCCCAAGACAATACCATTTTGAAGGTTCAAAACCGAGAATTCCGTTGTTCCAAATTGCCAAAACACCAACAAAATCCCAATCAAGAAGCCCGCATCACCGATGCGATTCAACAAAAACGCTTTTTTTGCCGCCCAAACTGCCCGTGGTCGCTCGTACCAAAAACCAATCAGTAAATACGAAGATAGACCCACCAATTCCCAAAATACGTACATCAGCAACAGGCTGCCCGCCAACACAATTCCCAACATGGAAAAAACGAAAAGTTGTAAAAAGGCAAAGTACCTCCAGCGGGCAGGCTCATCGTGCAAATAACTTATTGAGAACAATTGAACTAAAACTGCGACAAAATGCACCACAACCAACATCATAAGGGTTTGATTGTCCACCAAAAAGGAAAGCATAAAGGGCTTACCGTTCATCGACAACCATTCGACCAAATAAACCTGAGATTGATTGAGTGCTTGATTAAATATCACCAACGCCCCCCCTAAACCCATAAGAGTGAGGGCGATGCCTACGTATCCAGCCCAATTATTGGCCCGTTTTCGAAAAGAGAACAAACCAATAAAACCAAGAAAAGGGAAGACAAGAAGTAAAATTAAGTAAAGAGACATTCGGGTTGAGGCAAAACCTTTTCGGCAAATATCAGGCAAATCGGGTGTTTTTACAAAAAAGGGCAGCAAGGATTACGCTTTGATACCCGCTTTTATTTAATCAGTCGCTCTTTTGATTCCTTCAATAATCAAATCGGGGTCGCTCCAAGGCACAAAGTGATTCATATTTTCTTTCCAAATGGTGGTCACTTTCACGTGCGGTAGCTGACGCTTGATAAACTTTGCATTATCAGGCGCTACCAACACATCCTTTCCCCCTTGCACCACCACAACCGGACAACGGATTTTTCCCCAGTGAGGGGACATTTTTTTTAGTTCACTTTCTAAGGGCAACAACTCATCATTGCTGCTTCTAAAAAAAGACGGTATTGCCCAGCGCAATGGCGTGTACTTCAATGGATAACGGTACCAGTTGGAAGGCTCCAAGGCAGGGTCGACCGAG
>JAIXPV010000363.1 GCA_027486105.1 Runella sp.
AATATCAGTTACCGTGACATCTTTTATCTGTCACGGTACTCTCCCTCTTTTGCTGGGTCAGATAGTTTTCTCAATTGGCTCATTGTGGCAGTGTTGGCGGGCATCGGCGCGGTGATTTGGTCGTTTCGTGATACCCCCAAAACCGATTACGACCGACTGTACTACTGGGTTCGGGTGCACGTTCGGTATCGGTTGGCTATCGGTGTTATTGCTTACGGATTCATTAAGCTGTTTCCGTTGCAGGCACCGCTGCCTTCCCTCAGCAACCTCAATACCAATTACGGCGATTTTACGGCGTGGAAGCTCTTTTCACTGGGCTTGGGCGTGGTTCCCAATTACCAATCCTTTCTCGGGTTGGTCGTAATTATAGGCGGTCTGCTGTTGCTCAACCGCAAAACTGCCACAGTCGGTACGCTAATCATTATTCCATTTACCGGCAACGTGTTTGTTTCTAATATTGCCTACGAAGGTGGCGAATACGTTTATAGTTTTTATCTGATTACGCTGGCCCTTTTTCTTTTTGCCTATGATGGCCTGCGGTTATTCAATTTATTCTCCCTACAACAACCTACCGCCCCAGCGCATTTTAAGCCTGTTTTTTCGGAGAAAGGACAAAAAGCCCGTTTGGCCCTTAAAACTGCCTTTATTTTCTTTTTTGTGGTATTGTACGGCTACAAAACCTACGCCGGATACCGTCAAGGCCCGTATCAATTTCCGCAAAAAGCTGGTTTGCCTAAGACAGAAGGAATTTACAACGTAAGTGAATTTAAATTAAACGACACTATTGTGCCCTACTCTAAAACCGATGCCAACCGCTGGCAGGATGTGGTGTTTGAAAAATGGAACACCGTCAGCATCAAGTCCAATCGTCCGGTGATTTTGGATGTGACCAACACCGAAGAAATCTACCAGAACGATGAGGATCGCAATTATGAGTTTGCGGGTTCGCAGGGACGGCATTATTACAGTTACGACGTAGATACCGAAAAGCAGGTGTTACACCTCAAAAATCGCAACAAAAACCACGCAAACGAAACCCTGACGCTGCACTTTTCACTGCCCAACGACTCTACCATCGTGCTGAAGGGAGTCAATGAGCGCAAAGACTCGCTGACGGCGGTACTGAACAAAATCAACAAAAAATACCTGACGTTTGAAGCCCAAAAAACAGGGCGTCGGCGCGGTCTGAAACTCTAGCTTTTACGTTTAAAACCTTTTCAAACAATGGCAAAGACATTAAAAATAACCTCAGAACGAATTGATTTAGGACTTGGAGCACCTGTATCAGGTACAGCGTTCGAACCCTTTCCATATCATCAGGAACCCTCCACAGATTCAAAAGGTTGGAAGCCATGGCAGAAAGTGTTGTTCCGAATCGCGTTTGTGTTTTTTGCCAGCATGTCGCTGCCCAATAATTTGGGGTGGTACAAAGAGGTATTGACATTCGACTGGCTGCACCTGCACTACCGCGACCTGTACGACGTAGCGCGGTTTGGCTCGGGACTGAATTTATTTGGCAATACCCTTTTCGGCAGCAGCCTCAACGGCTATGCCGTGTGGATCATCACCTTGATTTTTGCCACCGTGGTGGGCTTCCTTTGGACCAGGATTGCAGTCTACCGTCAAAAAGAAAGGACCGAATACAACCTGCTGTATTACTGGCTAAAGGTCATCGTGCGCTACCGGGCGGGCATCGGCATCATCGGATTGGGGTTTACCAAATTGACCCCGACGCAGCTTCCGTATCCTTCGTGGGGCATTCTGAATACCAACTTTGGCGACCTGACCTTGCAGAAGATTTATTGGCTTTCTATCGGAATTGTGCCCTGGTATGAAGTATTTACGGGCGTGGTGGAAGTATTGGCTGGGGCGTTTTTGTTCTTCCGGGCCACCACGTTCTGGGGAGCCGTTCTGCTATTTGGAGCATTGGCCGACATTGTGTACGTCAATTTCGCCTACGATGGTGGTGTCCATGTGTACAGTTCTTATTTTGTATTGTTTTCAGCTTTTTTGTTGGTAGATTATATTCCCAAACTCTACAATCTGCTGATTTTGGAGAAATATACCTTACCTAATACCTACTATCCAGTGTTTTCGGAAGCGTGGCAGCGCGTGACCCGCATTACCCTCAAAACCGCCACCATTATCATTTTTTTGCCCGTATTTACGTATTTGGCGGTGATCAATTTCCTGTACGATCCCTACAAACAGCCAGCTATCAAAGGCATTCCCGAGCTGCGGGGCAATTACAACGTGACCGAATTTAAGCTAAACAATCAGGTCATTCCGTACTCGCCGTTGGATACCGTTCGCTGGCAGCAAGCCACGTTTGAAAAATGGACAACGCTTACTTTTAAAGTCAACAAACCCGTGGAGTTAGACCTTTCCAACGGCGGCGGTGCTCCCATGCGCGACATCAACCGCACCTTTGAATTGACGGGAGTCGCTGGTGGGCAGCGCGTGTTCTATTATGAAGCAGATACTGTCCATAAGACCCTGTATTTGCAGGATAAAAATCGCGGAAACCGCCAGGAAGCGCGTGAGTTTTTGGGCAATCGAACCGATTTCGGCGGTGATGGGCGTACCAATGCCGCCGCTAAAAAGAAAGACGAAAAGCCTAAAGAAGACAACTGGATTCCGAAAGAACCCCTAGCCATCATTGGGCCAGAAGACCCTAAAATCGAGTCTATTGCCCGTTCTACACGACGCACCAAGGGAATTCAGGCGGAATCACGCCCCACCAAACGCAACCGCATGATCCTGAACTATGAAGTGCTGAACGGCGGCGCACGGGTGATTCTATCGGGAATCAACGAAAACAAAGACTCCATCTGGGTAGTGCTTGACCGCTACGACAAAAAATATGCGTTGTCGAGAAGCACGCTCGAAGCTGGAAAATACAACTGATTCACTTCAATAACTTCTATAAACATCTTGCTTTCCGGATGCCCATGTTCGGAAAGCAGACCATTACTCCATACAAAACATACCGTCCTATGACCAACAGTAACACCTCAAACTTAATACATTCAGAATAGGGTTATTGCATGAAGGACTAAGTTAGCATCTTTGACAAATGGATGTAGCCGAATTATTTTTTGAGATTGATGATCCCCGCCAAGAAGGGAAGTGTTTTCATCAGTTAAGCGA
>JAIXPV010000652.1 GCA_027486105.1 Runella sp.
AACTTAACGTTTGATGCAATCACCCTACTTTTCAAGCCCTTATTCATGTCAAAAACGTCTTTTTTGTAAAGAGAAGGGTAAAAGTACGATGGGGTGCTTATAGTATGGTTCAGGCTACTTTGAACGGATTTGAGGATATTTTGGCATCTGGCGTAGCGTATCAGTACGTAAATCTGTTAAGTGGACAAGATTATCCTCTAAAAAACCCAACCGTCATTCATGCATTTTTGGAGGCTAACCATCCAAAGCAGTATATGGAGTTCTTCTCGGTCCAAAATGAGTGGCAAGAGGCGATCCCCCGCCTCACTCGTTATCATTTGGTTAATTTTGATATTCCGTGGAAATTTAAAATTGAAGAGTGGATAAACAAGGTCTTACCTGATCGAAAAATACCCAAACAATGGGTGGCCGTTGGCCGCTCACAGTGGTTTACAATTACCCTCGACGCCGTTCGTTACATCGTGGATTGCCTGGGAAAGAACCCTCGGTTGGTCCGTTTTTTTAAGTTTACGTGGGGGGTAGATGAAATTATTTTTCAGACTATTTTGTACAATTCTCCGCTGAAAACTACGATGGTCAACGAAAACCTGCGTTATATTGATTGGTCGGAAGGAAAAAGCAGCCCAAAAACCCTGACCATGGTTGATAAGGAAACCCTAGGGAACTGCGGTAAATTCTTTGCCCGAAAATTTAATGCCGAAGTTGATGAAGAGATTTTAAATTATCTCGATGCGCGTTAAGGAATGAGCGTCTGGGCAATACTCGGCTTTTGCCAAAGCCCGCTTGCAGCATCGTATTGTTTCAGAATACGGGCGGGATTCCCCCCAACGACCGAATACGGCGGCACATCTTTCGTGACCACACTTCCGCCCGCTACCACTGAGTGACGGCCAACTGTTACCCCCGCCGTGATGACGGCGTTAGCGCCAATCCAGCACTCTTCCTCAATGATAATGGGACGGGTTGTAACGGGTTGACGGTGAATGGGTAGTGTAACATCCTCGTACACATGGTTTAATCCTGACATCACTACGTGCTGTGCAATAATGACGTCGGAGCCAATCGTAACGGGGCCAATCACCACCGAACCGATGCCGACCGTGCAATGCTCGCCGATACTCACGTCTCCTACGCCATTGTTGACCACACTAAACGACTCAATGGCACTATGGGCACCGAGCCTGAAAGCATTGAAAGGTAGTACGTCCATCCGCACATTGGCACGGATGGACGCCGACCGGTGTTTTTTGTGAATAAACGGATTGACAAACCAGCTTACCCACCAGCGCGGCCGGGCCTGCCCCGTGGGAATAAGCATCCAATGGACGAATCGTTTGAAGGATGGACGGCTGTCCAGATAGGTTTTTATACTCATTTTTTGGGTAATGCTTTTTGGAAAAAACGTGTTTCAATGGCGTTCATTAAATCTCCTACCGAATTTTCCCATGTGTGTTCGTGCGCAAAGGCAATGCGGGCTTCTGGCGAAGAAAGCTGTTTGCCCTGAAGCACATCTTCAATTTGCGCGACGAATTGGTCATTGTTTTCCGCCAAATTTACGTGGTCTTTAGGCAAGGCCATGGTCTCGGTTTTGACCGCAACGATGGGTTTGCCTATGGCCAGGTATTCATCAATTTTTCGTGGATAATTCCCGATTGTTACCTCGTTTAGCTTTTGAGGATTGATCAGTACGTCCATTCCTTCTAGGTACGCAGGGATTTGTTGTGGGGTTTTGGAGCCTAAAAAGTGGACATTGGGAAGCGCTTTTAGACGTTCGACGGGAAAAGAATCGTCGGTTGAGCCAATCAAAACCACTTGCCAATCGGGGCGTTGGGCCGCCACGGTTTCAATGAGTGCGCCATCGAGGCGCAGACCCGTCAGCGCACCCGCGTAGCCCACGCGAGGGTGCGGGATGGCCTCCAAATCGGCGGGAATCGTGTCTATCTTGCTAGAGTCAAAGAGTTTTAAGTCACAGCCCTGACCCACGTACACCGATTGAGGATTATATCGAGCAGCTTGATTGGCCAAATAAATAGAATTGCTAGCAATCATGTCTACTTTTTCCATCAGCAAAGGCTCAAGGCGCAGACCATGTTTGCGCCAAAAATCAACGGCCAGAAAATTATCACGTAAATAATACACTGCTACCTTGGGTTGAAGGAGTTCTTTCATAAAAAAGCCCTGCAACATATCGTTGTCATTGATTAAAATAAATGAATCCCAGCCCAGTTTTTTGACGGCGGCGGTGATTTCGTGCGCTATTTTTTGGGTATTATAGCGATTGAGCCAATCGTACAGCGCACCGTCGGGCATCCAATTGATGGAAGCCATCACCGATTCAGGGCTTAATACCCACAAATTAGCCCCATCCTGAATCAGACGTTGGCTTTGGTGTTTTGCTAAAAACTCACTGCGTAATTGCGCACGGCCTGATTTTTGCGACATGACGCTCGACCAGTCCAATGGGTCATTTATGAATAAAACCTGATGGGATTGGGATAAGACCCGGGCCATATCCCGGATATTACTGCCCAAATGCGTCTCTTCCCAAATCTGCCGGGAAGTTATTACAATATTAAACTTTTTGGAGGATATGCCCATCTTATTGGCGGTAGAGTTAGGGATATTTTATTTGTTTGCTTTTTAGGAATATTTTATTGGTTCTTCAAAATGTTATTGCGTAAAATACTTTGGGCAAGAAGTAGTCATTATTGATAATTTGGCATGATTTTTAGGGATATAAATAAGGAAGTTTTCTGATTGAGGGAGGTTGGTTTTCATAACGTATTTTAAAAGCGTGCAAAAAGTCATAACGTTAACAAATCAAAGATAATAAACGACTTAGGTGTTTCAGAAAAGCAGGTAAGAAGTGGGCTTAGGTTTGATTTGATAAATATATTATAGTTAATTTTGGTAAGCAAGGACTGTTTTATTTTTTACTCTTGGTATGTAGCCTGTTGCTCATTTAGGGCGTATCTTTGGGGTTGAATAGAACGAAAACTTAATCGCCTAAAATTGGTTTGTTAGGTATTTAGAGTTGGTCTTTTAGGTATATATATAAATTGATTAAATGGATGAGTATGTACTTTTACAAGTGGTCTTCTTCTTTTTTCCACCATTGTTGTTTGTTATCCATTTGTGGTGGACTCCTGGGGGGGCCAGTGTTTGGACAAAATTCATCTTTTCAAAAAGCTCCCTCCACCAATATGCGGGGCTCTACATTGGGGACTGCCGATTCGCTGTATGTTGATTTCAATAAAGATATAGCTATGCAGTTGTTACCCTTCAACGATTTATTTGAGTTGGCGTTGTCGCATTCGCCATTGCTCAATTTTGAGAAAGAAGTGGCCAATGCACAGCAGGCTTCATATAAACTTTCAAAGTTGCAAATCTTACAATCGGTGTCGGCTGGGGGGAGTTATTCGGCGGGTAATCAGGCGATTATTTCGACGGGCTCAGGCTCAACAGGGGATGCCATTGGGCAAATCGCCAACGGGTACCGGTTAGGGTTGAATCTCCAACTTAGTCTGTATGAAATCATAGGCAGAAAACACATGCTTTCGCAGGCCAAAGCTACTTATCAATCTACTCTCACCCGTAAAGAGATACTCGAAGTGCAACTAAAAAGGGAGTTGATTGATTTGTTTCAAGACTTGGTGACGGCGCAGAAAGTCCTTCAACTTAGGCTGAAAGACCAACAAATGGCGACGGCTGTGTTCCAAATCGCAGAAGTAGAATTCAAACAACGTAAATTGGATGTGAACGAATTCTCAAGTGCCAGCAAAAGCTATTTTGGCGTTCTATCTTCCATTGAGGAAGCAAGAGGGTCTTTTTTGAAGTATTTGTATAATCTTGAGGCGCTGGTGGGAGTTCCGGTTCAGCGCCTAAAACGAAAATAAACTTGACGGATGACAGTTAATCATTTTATACGTCTTCTGAAAGAAAATACACTGTGGATTATTCTGTTCCCGCTGCTGACGGCGGGGGCTGTTTTTTATTTTACCCGTAACGAACAAAAAGAATACACCGCAAAAGCAACCGTTTATACTGGACTTACTTCAGGGTATAATATTCAATCTGTCAATAAATCAGGGACTCCCGACTACACAACCATCAGCAATGCCTTCGACAATTTGCTGACAACGCTAAACTCAAACGAGACCATGCGGCAGATTGGCCTGCACTTACTGGCTCAACACCTTCTATTACAAAAGCCCGATAGCCTTATTTTGTCGCAACCTGGATTTTCTGAATTACAAAATGCGATTCCTTCAAGTTTTCGTCTTGATTTACTGGCTAATCTGGACTCAACAGGGCTCTATCCTAAACTGGAAGCATTGGTCAATTCAAAGACTGGCAACCCTGTTAAAAGCCTCTTAAACGACCCTTATTCCTACTATTCTACCGAAGGGATTGCCAAAAAACTGAGGGCAAACCGAAAGAATAGCAGCGATATGATTGAGCTAGAGTATGAGTCGGACGACCGGGGCGTGACTCAACAAACGCTTGCTTTTGCCGTTCGGGTGCTGAATGCCCGCTATATTTCTTTAAAAAGCATCGACGCCAATCCAGTCATTGATTTTTACAAAGGCAAGTCGCAGGAGGCTAGGGATAAGTTGGAGGAGATAGAGTCTAAATTGAGGGAGTTTAATGTTAAACATCAGTTGGTAAATTTTGCCGAAGAGTCAAAAAATGCGGTTTTTTCTCGGGACGGTTTTGCCAAAGAATATACCACAGAATTGATGCGCAACCGAGCTGTAAAAGCAGGTATGGATGCCCTTCAAAAAAGAATGGGACAACGGGGTAATTTGCTGTCAATCAATGATGATTTGATTCAAAAGCAGACTGAGCTGTTGTTTGCCGAAACCGAGGTCGTAAGTGCGCAGTCGAGTGGGCAGAGCAACGGCCAAGTCAGTAGTTTGCAGGCAAAAGCAGACCAGATAAAGGAAGAAATGAAGGAGATTTCGCGGCGGTATTACGCGGCGGGAAATTCTCCCGAATCTCTGCCCCAAGATAAATTGGTGGAAGATTGGTTGGCAAAAGTGATTGAGTTTGAAGAGTCAAATGCCCGCCTTGATGTGTACAAAAAACGCCTTGGCGAATTTCAAGCCAAAATGACTGAGTATAGCCCGCTCGGAACAGACCTTCACCAACTCCAACGTGAACTCGACGTAGCCGAGAAGGAATATCTGGCGCTGACTGCTAGCCTCAACCAAGCCCAGATATACCGCAAAGATGTCTTGGAGGACGATATACTGAAGATACTAGACCCCCCCAATTATCCATTGAAGCCCAAGCCAAGCAAGCGCCTGTTGCTGATAGTGATAGGCTTTGGCGTTGGTTTTTTTATTGCACTATTGATGACGGTCATTCGTTTCTTGCTCGACCGCCGGCTCGATTCTCCCGAAAATGCCGAAGCAAAAATCGGTAAACCCGTGACTATTGTTTTTCCAAAGGTAAAAAAAATGACCCTTGGCGCTAAGGAGAGCCGAGCGGCAATGAGTACGTTTGAGCAGTTGACCAACGCTATCAATATTGAAATTTTACAGTCGGCGTCGCAGGTTCCTATTCCGTTGATTTCATTAGTGAGTATGCGTTCAAAACAAGGCAAAACTTGGGTGGCTCACGGGCTCGCGCGCTTGTATGCCGAGACGGGTCAGCAAATAGCCTATTTTTACCCAAAGATTACCAAGAATGAACTTCCGTTTGAGCAAAAAGGTGTCCATTTTTTTCCCTATTCCATTCGTCCAGATTTTATGAATGTTTCTGATTTGACGGGGTTGTTGGAGGATGATAAACCTTTTGCAACATCACCTTTTCATAAAATCATTTTGGAACTGCCGCCACTGGTGAGCAGCCCTTTGCCGCTGTATTTGTTTAACAAGTGCCACGTTTCGCTTTTGGTTGTGGATTCAAACAGCGTATGGGGCCGTAAGGAGAAACAACTGATGGATTTATTCAATAAAATTTCCGTAAAGGACCCTATCATTATTTTAAATCGTGTTGAAAAGGAGTATATTGATGCCCCAACGGTCAAAGAAGCAGAGCAAATTTTAGTGCCGTCTGAATTGCTGCTCAAACACCAGCGCAAACTGCCCTCTGCCTCCCAACCCTAACCGACTTAAAGCCCGTTTGGCAACGTTATGAGTACCACTAAAAAAGCGATTGATGGGGGGAAATGGATTACTATTTCTACCGTCATATCCACTGTATTTCAGTTTGTTCAGGTCACAATTCTCGCCCGATTATTAGACCCCGCCGTTTTTGGGGTTGTAAGTGTAAGTACCTTAATCATTAATTTCTTCTATATTTTCAGTAACCTCGGTTTTTCTAATTCCATCATTTACAAACAGGAAAACGACCAGAAGGCGTTGTCTACGCTGTATTTTCTGAGCCTTCTGATGGGTTTTTTTATTTTCCTTATCGTCTTTTTTAGCTCCCCGCTTATCATCGCCTATTACCATGAGCCGAGGCTTGATAAGGTCATTAAGTTGGCTTCTCTGTATTTTGTGATTATTTATTTCGGACAAATTTACCTGTTTTTGCTCCAGAAAGAACTGCGCTTTAAGTCGATTGCTCTGATGGAAATTGCGGGCGCGGTGGTAGGGGCTGTTACTTCTATCTCGTTGGCATACAGTGGTTTTGAAGAACTGTCGTTGATTTACGGACAATTGGCCATGCACATTGTTCGTACGGGATTACAGATTGTTTTTGGGCTAAAGTTCTTTTTTCCTTCGTTGTATTTCAACCTGGGAATGATCAAAGAACACATTCGTTTTGGAATGTACAACGTAGGCGATGGACTGCTGGGTTTTATCCAAGGAAACGCCGATACGATTGTAGTCGGGGGAGTGTTGGGGGTTAAATCGTTGGGTTTTTATACGGTTGCGGCCCAATTGGCGGTTTTCCCGATTACCAAACTCAACCCGATTATATTGCAGGTGGCGTACCCGTTGCTGGCCAAAATGAAAGACAAAGATTCGGAGCTGCGCAAGTCTTATATTAAGATTCTGGACCTGATTAGTTATCTCAATTTGCCTTTGCTGGCGGGCTTGTTTATTACGGCCAATAGCGTCATTCCGTTGCTGTACGGTACAGGCTGGGAGCCGACCATTCCGTTGATTAAGATTTTTGTTTTTCAGAGTTTTTTCAGCTCGTTGGCGCACCCGTTGTATACTATTGCATTTACTAAAGGAAAGCCCAACTTGCTTTTTTATCTTAATTTAGTTACGCTTATCATTAAGGTTCCGTTACTTTATTTCTTTGGAAAATACTGGGAAGTGACGGGTATTGCCTTTGCGTTTTTGACGGCCACGTTCATTTATTTGGTCCTGAATTTTATGATTGCCCACTCATTAATCGGGCATTTTTTGAAAGAGTTTTTGACCAATCTCAGCAAACCACTCCTGTTTTGCCTGATGATGGTCGGCGGGGTGTTTTTGTATCAACAGTTTGTCGGTAGTGAGGGTATGCTCCATACCCTTGTTCAGATTGCCATCGGTGGGGGCATTTTTGCGGTTCTGACGTTGAAGTTTAAACTTTCATTGTCCGAAATTAAAAATTTTAGAAAGTCGATATAAGAAAATGTTATGAAACACCGATGCAGAATATTGGACATTTTTAGGGGGATTTTTGCCTCACTGGTCGTGTTTTTTCACATGGCCGATTTTGCCGATACTCCCTTGCTCAACAACGATTTTGTTAGAAACTCAGACATGTTTGTTGATTTTTTTTTCGTGCTTAGCGGATTTGTGATTGCGTACAATTACCAAACTTTTGCCAAAACCGAAGAAATTAGAAAAAAAAAAAAAAAACGACTCTACCGAATCTATCCTTTGCATTTACTGATGTTGCTGGCTTTTTTGTTTATCGAATTGGTCAAAGGTTATCTTTCGTCGTACGTGCAAGTCAATCAGCCCGTGGGGGCAAACAACAATGTGTATTCATTTTTTACATCTTTATTTTTACTTAATTCGGTTAAAGTGTTCGGAATTAAGGACGTAAGCTGGACTATTCCGAGTTGGTCAATCAGTGCCGAAATGATTTCGTACGTGGTGTACGGTGTAGTTGTGTTAATGATGCACAAATGGGGGATGGTCCGCCAAAGACTCGCCGTATTTTTGCTTATTGCCCTTGTGGCTTTTGCCTCAATGGTCTTGATTAACCAAACCTTCAGGCTCAATTACAGTTTTGATTACGGTTTTTTACGCGGCATCATCGGCTTCTTTATTGGGGCATTCTGTTATGGTGTTTTTGACCGCTCTTATGCGTATTTCAAAAAACTGCCCAAGTGGTTTTTTGATTTGTCGGAAGTACTCGTTATGGGGGCAATTATCACCATGATTTACTACGGTGCCTACTTCAAAACAATGGGCTGGGTGTATGAAGTGCTATTTTTTACGTCAATTCTGATTTTTTCTTTCGAACGGGGGCTGGTATCCGATACGCTAAAAAAATCCACGTTTTTGGATAAAGTGGGCTTGTACAGTTACTCAATTTATATGACTCATGCCCTGCTAATCAGCTTGTTCAATGTTCTTTTTATCCGGATTTTAAAATTTCCTCCCTCAGCTTACGTATATTTAGTATTTGTGAATTATTACCTGATTTACAAAGTGTCTGAGTGGACTTATACGCACATAGAGATGAGGTTTAAAGCGAGAAAAAAAACGGTTGCATCGGCTGTTTAATGGCGTACAATAATGTTTGTAGTGATTTGTCCTGATTATCCCTAACCAACGTTGCCGTGAATAACTCTTTACTTCCCTCTTGGGTCTCCAAACATTTGTTTACGTATCCGCTTGGCGATACTTCGGCAGAGCGTATCGCGGATATTCGGCTGAGGATGAGTAAGTTTCGGGCAGAGAATCCTGAAATATCCATCGTGATTCCCGCCTATAACGAAGAAGCAAATATCCTGAATCTGTTGTCGTCATTGGGCGACCAACAAACAACGCGAAGCGTAGAGTTGTTGGTGGTCAATAACAATTCGGCCGACCGTACGCAGGAGTTGTTGGATAAATGCGGTGTACGGTCAATCTTTGAAAAACAACCGGGCGTGGCTTTTGCCCGTCAGTCGGGATTATTGGCGGCCAAGGGGCGAATCATCGCCAATGCTGATGCTGATTGCCTGTATCCGCCAGGTTGGGTGGAGGCTATCACGGCACCACTTCAAAACCCCACCATAGCCTGTTCTTACGGACTGTACTCGTTTTTGCCTAGCCCTCAGTCGTCGCGGCTGGCATTGTCGTTGTATGAAAAAGCGGCACACCTGCTCAATCGGGTGCGCAATCGACACCGGTCGTACATGAATGTGTATGGCTTCAATTTTGCTTTTCGTCGGGCAGATGCGTTGGCGGTGGGTGGTTTTGAGACCGATTCGGGCCGGGAGGGCTCGGTGGCCGAATTGATTGCCGCGGGAGAAGCACCGCCGCCGTCGGGCAGGTGTGAGGATGGACTGATGGCTTTGGCACTTCAAAATCAGGGAAAAGGCACGACTTTCAGGGTCACCGACCCCAACGCCAAGGCATGGACCAGTGACCGGCGATTGGTGGCGGATGGAAGTTTGATGAAGGCATTTTCCAAACGATTTTGGGGTGGACTTCACGAAATTGGTCATTTTTTATCTCTCACGCCAAAATCCTCCTCTTGAAACATTTGACTGGGCATGATGACGAATTTCTACAAAACGAATCGCAATCGAAACCGAACTGTGCGCTCATTTCTGTTGCTTTTCGTGGGGTATTGGATGGTAGGGGTGCTTGGGAAAAATGCATTTGCCCAGAATTGTACCGATGGGAATATTGTCAGTAATCAAACATTTGGTACTGGTCAGCGGGGGGCGTTGCCGAACGGCTACATCAGTTATACTTACGTAGCCGATGGCTGTCCAGATGATGGGAGGTATACAGTGGCCGGATCGGTGAATGGAGGCTGTTTTACAAACAGTTGGCACGGACTCATTGAGGACCATACCTCAGGCGACGCGGCGGGTAATATGCTGATTATCAATGCACCCTATCCGGGTGAGATTTATCGTGAAACCATGGCTGGTTTATGCACTAAAGCGGTCTACGAATATTCGTTTTGGTTGGTCAATTTAAACCTCGAATTTCCACCCGGAACCTGTGGTTTTGACATACCCAACGACCCAGATATTACCATCCGTATCGAAACGCCCGACGGTCAATTGATTGATACTTTAAATACTGGGGTAGTTTTACGCACACCGACGCCCGTTTGGCGAAAGTTTGCCTTGGTTTTCAGTTTCCCTCCCATGTCGGAGGAGACGACAGATGTAGTGATTCGGCTGATTGACAACGGACAAGGAGGCTGTGGAAATGACTTTGCGCTAGACGATTTGGTCCTTAGAAGATGTACCGATTGTGAAAGTCCGAGTGTGTACGTGCCCGATATTTTTACGCCTAATAACGACGGTCAAAATGATGTTTTGGACGTTTTTATGAGCAATATAGCCGCGTTTGAATTTGTGGTGTATGACCGCTGGGGAAGTGCGATTTTTGTCAGCCGCGACCCGACCGTCAAATGGGATGGGAAATTTAAAAACGTGGCTTGTCAGGAAGGGATATATACATGGTCGATGACGTATACATTTACGACCTCAACCCAAAAATACACCAAAAACGGTCAGGTGGTGTTGGCTCATTAATTGAAATTAACCTTTTGCCAATCTTTTTAAACTTATGCTAACCTCTGCCAATCATTTTGCGGGTGTCACGTTGCTCATCACTCATTACAATCGCAGCAGTTCGTTGGAGCGTTTGTTGAAATCATTTCAAAACTTGGGTTGTGTGTTTGACGACATCGTGGTCTCTGACGATGCCAGTAAGCCCGAACATTTTAAGGCGGTAGAGGCAATGAA
>JAIXPV010000369.1 GCA_027486105.1 Runella sp.
AAAAAGATGGTAAACGCGCCGTTGGACACGATGTGCTTGTGTTGCAAGAAAATAAATAAGGGACTACAGGCAGGCAGGAGTATACTTTTGTCTGCCTATTTTTCCAAACGTTTGACGATTTCATAACAGGCCCTGCTATTGTGGTAGGGGCATTTCCAAAAACTTATCTTCGCGTTTCGAACGGGCGTCAAGTCGGGTTTAACGGTCCCAAACCAATCTCCCTTTTGGGTATCTAGCACGTATTTTTTGATAAACTCCCAGCTTTTGAGCGACTTTTCTTTATAATGCGTCTCCCCTGTCAGTTGAAAAGCATTATAAAATCCTACCATTTGTTCGGCCAAAACCCACCAACTTCGCTCTTGGTTACGGTGATTGGTGGCGGGGTCAAATTCATAATCCAAGGCCCCATCTACTCCCAGCCCAGTACAGGCGGCTTGTGCCATTTCTATGCACAATTGTTTTACTTTTTCGCTCCGTACGTGGTCATTCAACACTTCGACCGTTTCCCACAATAACCACGAAGCTTCTATGTCATGGCCGTACGAAACGGTTTCGTCCTTGGGGTTCCAGTTTTGGTCAAAAAACAAACGCAAACGGTAAGTTTTGGGGCTAACCAATTTCTCTATAAAAGCGTCAGTTAGATGCTCAACCCGCTGACGAAGCGTAGCATCTGGCCAAACCCGATATAAATTGGTAAAAGCCTCAATGATGTGTAAATGAGTGTTTTGAGACTTATTCCAAGGCATTTTGCTTAGAATCAAATCATCGACAGGTTCCCAGCTCTGACCAAACGCTTCGAAATATCCACCCTTATCAGTATCATATCCGTGTTTATCTACAGTTTTAAAAAGTTCTTGGGCAAAATCCAACGCAGGGGTAAATTTTGAAGCATAATAATATTCACTCAATCCATAAATCGCAAATGCGTGGCCGTAAAGCTGTTTTCGGGTTTCGAGCGGAGCTCCCGCCGCCGTAACCGACCAATATACACCACCATGTTTGGCGTCTCTAAAATGGTTGTATAGATAATGGTAGGCTCTATCAGCAAGGACCAAATAGCGCCGACGATGAAAATGCCGATACGCCAACGAAAAGGTCCACAATATACGACTGACCAAAATAATGGAACGTGGGGCATCCAAAACGGGTTGATTGTCGTAATTTACCTGGCCATGAAACCCTCCTCGCTGATAATCAGGAGAATATTTTTCCCAATAGGCCAAAATACGTTTCCACTCGGCTAGGTTCTCGCGGGCAAATTGCTCCATGTTACAGGCGTAAGGTTATGACGATTTATGGTAAAAGCCCAGGCTACCACGAATATAATCAGGTTGGTTAGTTTTCATTTTCAGACCTCACCTTAAAAAGCCTTTGAAGCCAATTTTGTTTTTCTTTTTCCTCTTGCTCTTTTTCGGCCTTATCCCATTCAAAAGAAGCCAAAGGCCCCAAATCGGGTTGACCTGCATCCACCCAAGATGTAAACCAGAAATCACTTACCATTTTTACAGAAGCACGCATCTGGCGTTCTACCTGTCGGTCTAGCATTTGGTGGTATTTCTTCGCAAACTCGCGTGAATAGGTTTTAATCACGACGCCATTGCGATCTTCCAACGCATATTTAAGTTCGGGTTTTATTTGAGATGTGGCATTTTTTTCAAACTGTAAAACACTGTCTAAAGCGGCATTGGCCTGTCTAACGGCCTTCCAAGCGCGAAGCGCCATTTTTTGTTCATATTCCGCCGAGCCTAAAAACATATCGTATTCTTCGGCATAAAGTTCAGGTAAACGTGTTTCCCAAAACGCATGAATTCCTTCTTGACCAGTTAATTGTCCGTTGTAGTTGCGGGTGGTGTGCAATGGAACGTTGGCATCGGCAATGTAATGACCTAAATCTGCGGCAATGCGCAAAATACGTCGAGGATTTCTTTGTCGAAAGGCTTCCGTAAGTTGTGATTTGTACTGTTGAATCGCCCAAGGAACGGTGCCATTTAACGCCAATGTATCTTCGCCGTACTTTTTTATGGCCTCATTCCAGTAAAGCGGCAACTTGTACAATGCACTATCGCCATAAGCCTCTGCGTCAATATAATGCCTTGGCGCTTCTCCTACAACGGCATAGCGCCTCTTGTCGGGGTTGACGGCGTTTTCGGTAAGATAGTCAATGTGTTTCTTAAAAAATACCTGCATTTCAGGCGGTAGCGAAAAGACGGCCAGACGATTGATGCGCTGATGCGCCCAAAAACCCCACATAAAAGGCGAATTATAGCCAAGAAAGGGGTCCCCCAACAAAAATAAAAAAATAAAAATTGATTTAACGGCCCATTTTTTTTGTGCAAAGACCTCACTTACACGAAATATTATTCTGTAGGTCTTAAATCTAAGATTTTGCAAAATGGACTTTGGTAGCATTTAAAATGGCGGTTAAAAGTGTCTAAAATTGTTAAATGCGAGAAAATTAGTTCTTCTAAATACTTAACCCTCAGCAAAAATGGTTAAAACACAAACAGAAAGTACAATACTAACCCAAACTGGCTTCCTAAGCTTGTTTTGTGGTTGGAAATAGACTCATAATATGATTTGGCAAAATTACATTTTATCAGAATTATTACAATTTTTTATAAAAAATATACAATTTTAATGCAACATTCGTTAATTTTGCATCGTATTCAAAAATCAGATATTTAAGTCAATAGCACTCTTTTAATTAGGCACTTACCATGGACAAGAAAAAAATAATAGGATACTTTAAACCGATCGTTGGGCTTTGCGTTTTTATGCTTATCATCTACGGAGCCTACACTCCCAGCCAAAAGGCAGAAATCCAAAAAATCGTTTGCATTAAATTTAAACCGGGCACTTCCGCTACTGACGTAGAACGCCACATGAATGAGTTTGCTCAGTTGAGACGTGAAATTCCCCAGATGGTTGCTTACAGCGGCGGAAAAACACTTAGTGTAGTTGGCAAATCAGAATATGATGCCATGCATTATTTGACATTCAGGACAGAAGATGACATCACAACTTTTCAGAACCACCCTAAATACCAAGCGTTTGTAAAAGAAAATCAAGCTATTTGGGAAAAAGAACTGGTCATTGATGCCAACATTCAAAAGTAAGATTCACGCATAAAAAAAAGCTGCTTGGGAAAGCAGCTTTTTTTTATGCGTGAAAGACGAGCAAGTACTCAACTTGATACTTTACCCATCACGTACATTTCAGATAAAGTAGGGGTTGGACTTCCTCCACTCTTTTCGAGTGTTACGGCAAATGCATCGGCCTGCGGTGCATTTTTCATTTTTTGCATCACTCCATTGACATCAAAAACGCCCAAATCTACGGGTTTTCCACCTACGAGTCCCCAGAGCTGGTATTGTTTTCCTGCTGCTGGAACGGGGAGTGAAAGAACATTAAGTTGAACCTCCTGCGTTTTGGGATTCCAAACTACCCGTACCGCACTATTGGGCGACTTATCAACTCCTTTTAAGGTAACAAACTGATTATCGGCGTTATTTAGATTCGCAATTAGCTCATTTTTTTGACTCAGTTCAACGTTTTGCTGCGCCAAAGAAGTATTGAGGGTATCCAAACGAGCGTTGAAATAAACCGCAGAGCCTACTAAAGCCGCAATTGAAGCCGCCGCTACCCACCCCCACTGAAACGAAGGTTGTCGCGAATCAAGTTTATAGATAGGCGTTTCATCCGCCTCTACTTCAGTGGCTTTATTAGCAGGCAAGTCATTCACTGAAATCTCCTTTACATCGTCGGCAAATTCCAATTGCGCCATTATTTTATCTTTAAGTCCAGCAGGCGGCGCCACCCGGTGAGCAAATGCGTAACGTTCGACGGCTTCACTGAGTTGATTCAACTCAGTTTTGATTTCAGGATATATTTTTGAAAGACAATCTACTTCCCGCCGTTCCTGGTCTGTTACATTCCCAGAAAGGTAGTCCTCCAAAATCCCCGATTCGATATATGCTTTTATGTCAATCATGTACCAAAATATTTTCTTAAATCCCTAAGGGCGCTTCTCACACGAGTTTTGACGGTACCAAGCGGCATCTCTAGCCGATGAGCCGTTTCTTCGTGGGTATAACCTCCCCAATATACCATTTCAATCAGCGTTTGCTGCTCCGGTTTAAGCTGGGAGACCACCTCTCTCAGTTCTTTGGCATCCAGTTCGTTATAAATCTCCTGATGCTCTTCAACCCAATATACGGCGGATTCAATATCTTGGATTTCCGGCCGATTTACCCGTAGATAATCAATGGACGTATTGCGTGCAATGTTGAGCATCCACGTAAACAACCTCCCCTTACCTACATCATATTGAGCAATATTCTTCCAGATTTTAACGAAGATTTCCTGTAGCAAATCCTGCGCCGTTTCTTCTGAGCGAACTACTTTGAGTACTACCCCGTACAAAGCGTCGGAATAGTTATCATAGAGGTAGCTGAATGCTTTTCGATCTTGTTGTCGGAGCATTTCAACGAGTTCGCCTTCATCGTATTTAGGCAATTTTAATCCCATATAGTACGGTTAAGACCTTATTAATATTTCGAGTATATACACTCAACTTGCGAAAATGGACTTAGGTTTTACTTTTTAAGTGATTGCAATATCAAAAAAAAATAAGAACTATCTAAATCTATTGTAAAGCCTTTTCCCGTAAGTAGAAGCAAAAACCAACTTCAATTATGGAAAACCCAATCATGAAAGCCTCCAA
>JAIXPV010000288.1 GCA_027486105.1 Runella sp.
AACAGGACTTTGAAACTGGAGAAAATCGGCCAGTGTGTTGTAGCGAAAGCGCGTCAGTTGGACCGAATCAATTTCCTGCACTTTTTGACCTACCATGAAGCGCTCGGGCCGTACTCCGCGCACGGTTACTTCGCAGAGACTTTGCTCTTTTTGGGCGTAGAGGCGCGGAGAAATAGCCAACAATACCACGGTAAGGGCACAGGTAACAAACCGCAGGAGCTTGTAAATCAAGGTGTTTTGCCGTAAATGTGAACGTGAAATCGAACGCTCGACGTTGCCTCATTACCCGTAAGGACTCGTCAAGAATGATTGTTGGCAGGTCTCCTGGCTTGTTTCGTTGGCGCTGGTCTTCCCATTCTTTTTAAATTCAGAACAGTGACTAAAAGGTGAGCGACAATGTATTGAAACGTACAGTTGCGGGAACAGCCCCCGAATTGAACGGGATTCCCTATTAAGCCAATCGGCACACACAGAGGCGTGCATCAGGCACCAATAACTGGCTCAAAGGTAGAGGAAAAGAATCCGTTTGTCAACTTCTATTTTTAAAATATTCTTTCATTTTTGTAAAAATGTAAAGTTAAATAATGGTTTATTTTTTTTCAATTGTACTGGTTCTCAATTAAATGGCTTGGCAAAATAACAAGTTTAAAATGGCTTCAATAGTTAGAAGTGAAACCGTGTCATTTGACTTGTCTGGCCAATTATGTACCTCAAAATTCCAGTTATGTGTCCCCTTTAAAGGGGGAAAGGATCGGGAAAAACCTGGTGTGTTTCCATCGCTTTGATTTCTGCCTCTGTGCACAGACAGGCTTGCAATTCTATTTTGATGATTTCTTGGTTGAGGTCTTGTCCGATGATGACCAATTCGTTTTGGCGGTCTCCAAAGCGCTTGTCCCATCGGGTTTCAATGATAGATTTATTGTCTACATAAGCCGTGTAGCGAATGCGTTGGTCGAATGGCATACTTGCCCACCAGACTCCCGCGCTTTCGGCACGCAATGAGCCGCCCGCTTGACTCCAGTTGATGGCTTCGTTGGGGCGGGAAGCAATCCAAAATAATCCTTTAGAACGAAGAATACCTGCGTGCCAATCGTAGGAAAGGTAGTGCCAAAAACGCTCGGGATGAAACGGGCGGCGGTCGCGAAAGTCGAACGAACTGATGCCGTATTCTACCGTTTCGGGCATATGAGGTTTGCCCGTTTTAAGATTTTCTAACTCCTGAATCCACCCCGCAGATTGTTCGGCTTTATCGTAATCAAAAAGCCCCGTATTTAAAATGTGGGCCGTAGAAACGTTACCAAAACTAGATTGAATGATTTTAGCAACAGGATTGAGAGATGAGATAATCGCCTTTAATTCAGCTAATTGGGCTTGAGCAACTAAGTCGGTTTTATTAAGAATAATTATATCAGCAAACTCTATCTGGTCAGTCAAAAGATTGACAATGGTGCGGTGCTCTTGTGGGTCTTCATTGAGGGCTCGTGTACGCAGGGTATCGACCGAACCAAAATCCTTGGCAAAGTTTAGGGCGTCTACGACCGTAATCATGCTATCAATTTGGGCAAAACGAGATAAATCAATGCCGTTTTCTTCGTCTTTAAACGTGAAAGTCTGCGCAATAGGTACGGGTTCAGAAATTCCTGTCGACTCAATCAATAAGTAATCAAATCGGTTTTCGTTGGCTAATTTTTCCACCTCAATCATCAAGTCTTCGCGTAGGGTGCAACAAATGCAGCCATTTGACATTTCAACGAGTTTTTCTTCAGTTCTGGAAAGGGTGCTTTTCTGTTCAATCAGTTGAGCGTCTATGTTTACTTCACTCATATCGTTGACAATCACGGCTACTTTTAGACCTTCCCTGTTGTGTAAAATATGGTTAAGTAGGGTGGTTTTTCCTGCTCCTAGGAAGCCGCTTAGTACCGTAACTGGTAGTTTCTTCTGCTTATTCATGCTTTAAGTTATTTTATGCAACAATGTTGCAAATATAAATAAAACTAATCTATTTGTGCAACAACGTTGCATAAATAGAGATTTTAACAACTACAAAAATGAATAATAGCCGATTTTAGACGTCTTGTAGGGCTGAGTTTTAACATGAGGGTTAAAAAAAGAGAGAAATTATTTGGATTGAATCTAAATAGTGTATTCCTTTGTCCATTATTTATAATTAATCTAAATAAATATAGTTGCCCATTTAACTTTTAAATAGAAAGGAGAGTGAGTGAAAAATGCTCCAACCCATTCATGCCATTGCATTTACTTAAAAATAGGCCCTTTATGACACACCAACATCCCTTTATAACCCTTCTCCAAAAAGAGTACGGATACGTAGGCGTATGCGAAATCTGCAAGGTTTATCACTTTGCTTTTAAGAACATTATGTTTTGTTTGAATGAAAGTGAATTTGAGTGGTTTCGGCAATTATTGACCGAAAAAAGAATGATGGAAGCCTATGAAACCCCGCACGGAAAACAACTCATTCATTACACCCCATTATCTAATTTTTATCTCCTTTTTTCTCATGACGAACTGAGTGAATTGCTCACCCTAATGAATGAAGTAGCCCTCACGGTAGAGGCGCGAAAAATGCTCAAAAACGTTAATTGATGCATTTGTTGACGTAGTTATCTATCTCTATTATAGTCTTTACTTATTTTTTTACCCATCTGCCGTAACTCTTTTTATTAAAATGAACCTTATCTGTATCCTCACAAAAACAATGAAAACATACCTTTCACTTGCATTTTTATTTCTATCCAGCTGGGCAATGGCCCAACACGCTACCATCAAAGGCCGTATTACAACGAGTGACGGCAAAGCGGCCGAATTTGTGAATGTAAACCTAAAAGGAGGCAGCAAAGGAACCGTAACCAACCAAGAAGGTGAATTCTTGTTTGAAAAAGTAAAAGCGGGCAATTATGCACTTCAGGTGAGCTTTGTCGGGCTGGAGACCCAAACCCAAAGTGTGTCGGTCACGGCGGGGCAGGTGGCTGAAGTAAACGTAGTATTGAAAGAAAATCTGCGTCAATTGGAAGAAGTGGTCGTGACAGCTTTCCCCAATAAATACAATGTCGATATGCCTTCGGTGTCGCTTCGGTTGAAGACGCCGTTGATTGAAACGCCCCAAAATATTCAGGTATTGACCAAGGCGTTAATCAACGACCAACAAATTTTTGACATGCTCGAAGGCGTAACCCGTAATGTGAGCGGCGTGACCCGCCTCGAACATTGGGACAACTACGCATTGCTAAACATGCGTGGCTCGCAAATTGCGGCTTTCCGCAACGGTATGAATGTACAAATGCCTTGGGGGCCGCTTGCCGAAGACATGAGCATGGTGGAAAGCATCGAATTTGTGAAAGGGCCAGCGGGTTTTATGATGGCCAACGGTGAGCCTAGCGGATTTTATAACGTAGTAACAAAAAAGCCCACGGGCATCACCAAAGGAGAAATGACGCTTACCTTGGGTAGTTTTGATACCTACCGAGCCACCGCCGATTTGGACGGTTTGCTCAGCAAAGACGGAAAATTGCAGTACCGCCTCAATGTGATGGGCCAAATGAAAGGCTCGCACCGCGACTATGAATTTAACAATCGCTATTCTGTGGTGCCCGTGATCAAGTACAAAATCAACGATAAAACCTCGTTGACGGCCGAGTACACGTATCAATATTCACAAATGTCGATGATTGGCTCAGCTTACGTGTTTTCGCAAAAGCCCTACGAGCATTTGCCCGTAAACTTTACTTTGACAGAGCCAAATTTAGACCCAACCCGCATCAATGACCACAGTTTGTTGTTGATACTGAATCACCAAATTAATAAAGATTGGAAGCTGACGGGGCAATTGGCGTACTATAATTATAACCAAATAGGTACGAGTATGTGGCCCAGTTCGGTAAGAAGCGATGGAACGATTGTGCGCGGTATCAGTATTTG
>JAIXPV010000581.1 GCA_027486105.1 Runella sp.
GGTTCCCTCCATGTTGGTTCACAACATCGATGCCGAAGGAAACCACCAGCATATTGCCTATTTTCGGGAAGCGTCCTCCTGGTTGACTGTTTCGGTTGAGATGGCGGTTCGTTCTGATGATTTTAATCTGTTTGGCTTTGTCTTGTTTCCATTTGAAACTGAACAAATTCCTTTTCAATACCCCGAACCGCTCAAAAGGCTGCTTCAACCTTATTTGGTGAGGGAAGGCGTAACTACTTACGTAGAGCAATATGCGCGTCAAACGGCGGCTTCAGAACGTTGGAAGACCGTTGCTTTTTTGACCGCATTGTGTCGCGATATTTCTCAAAATTTTGTGTACGAGCGTAGGGAGGTGGGTCCTCCGATGTTGCCTGAGCACACGCTTATCGGTCGCAAAGGTACTTGTCGCGATTTTGCGCAACTATTTGTGGCCTGTTGTCGCGCGTTGGGGATTGCCGCGCGTTTTGTCAGCGGTTATTTGTACGGAAATGCCCTTCAAGAGCATGATTTACACGCTTGGGCCGAGGTCTTTTTGCCGGGGGCAGGCTGGAGGGGATTTGACCCAACAGAAGGCCATGCGGTCTTCAATAATCACGTTCATTTAGCGGCCTCTGCCGACCCCGCCCTGATTGCCCCCGTCACGGGTGTGTTTAGAGGGCGTGCCAAGTCTACGCTCCAGGCCGAAGTATCGGTTGGAGAATGTGTTGGGTATTAAATGCTTATGTGCGAGCAACAGGGTGTTTCTGTTATTTCTAATGAAGTGCTTCTAAAAAAATTTTTGTAACAGCTTATTAAACTTGATTTGTTGTGAATATGCCTCATATTCAGACTCTTGCGTGGCATTTATTTAAAGTATTTTAAACGAATGAGATTTATAATTTTACACATTGTTGGTACGCTGATTCTTGGGAGAATATCGATTACCTATACTTACGCTCAGAGTTTTTATGCCCAAGGAGGGCGTATCGCTGATTTTAACGGTAAAGAGCTTGCAGATACTTTTACCGTTCAAATTAATGGATTACCTCCACAAATGGATATAAATTTTGGTTTGACAAAAGTTTGCTTTGACATTACCCACGGTAGAGCATCTGACCTGAAAATTGAACTTATTAATCCCGCTGGGGCAAGTATTTGGTTGAGTAATCGGAATGGAGGGGATGTTGGGGCCAATTATAGTGGAACCTGTTTTCGGGCTAGTGGTTTCTCAGGGTATATTCAAGATGGAAAGGCTCCTTTTGAGGGCGAATATACACCCAACGGACGTTTTGAGTTTCTTAACAATCAAACCAACCCCAATGGAACTTGGAAACTACTCGTTTCAGATTTGAAGACGGGATTGAGAGGAAGTCTAAATTTCTTTACCCTTGAGTTCGCTTCTAATCCTATGCCCAACTTAACCAAAGGCCCATGTAGTATCGAAAATGGAGCTGGATGTACCTGTAGTGGGGAGGGCGCATCGTGCGAACTTTTACCTGATTTTATCATTCTTCCTACCTTTACGCAGACACAATGGAAAGAATACCCTAAAGATGACCCCTATTATCCAGGTCAATTGCGTTTTGCGGCATCTATTGCCAATATCGGCGATGGCCCCCTCGAAACGATTGGCAAAGGAGAATGGTATTGCGGTGATACCCGCGTGGATTCGTCTTCAAAATGTGCCGATGGGTCTTTTCCAAGGCAAAAATTGTACCAGCGGGTATACAAAAAAAAGGGGGATAAAATAGAATGGCATGACTACGACGCTGGCACTAATTACTTCGATGACCAGCCCGGTCATAATCATTTTCACGTAGATGGATGGGTGGAGTTTAGGCTGATTAAGAAGCAAAAAAAAGGGCTTATTGAGAAAAAAGTAGTGATTGGTAAGAGCAGAAAGGTGAGTTATTGCTTGTTTGATTCAGGAATTTGTAATAATGATGGCTTGTGCCAAGTAGACTCGGTGAACTTTGGGCAAAAAAACCTCCCTAACTATGGAATGGGTAATTATGTAGACTGTAAATCTAAAAAGCAAGGCATTAGTGTTGGGGGCTATGATACGTACGGTATGATGTATGAAGGTCAATACATCCAACTGCCCAAAAATTTGAGAAGTGGCCAATACTTTTTAGAGATAGAAATAGACCCTTCAAGAATTTATAAAGAGAAAAAACGCAGTAATAACTTATTTACTATGCCGGTGTTCATTTCAAAACAGAGTTAATAAATTGTTATTTGGCATGGATTCTGATAACCAAACAATAATTCATTAAAACAGAAGATTTAGGTAAGGATAAACCTAATAGGTATATATTTTCTTTAGAATATATGCCCATTTTTTATTAATTAACTTATTGGGTTTATTGTAATATAAATCTCTGATATTTAGTTATTTATATCTATTTTTTTTGAATTTTTGGTATTAATAGGTATATTTATTGTTTGATTTTTGTCTTTTATGGCAAGGTATTTGGTATGTTTTTATGGAATATGCAAAAGCCTAAAATCATGAAAATACAGTGTACTTTTTTACTCTTTTTAAGTGCCTTTCTAAATCTCAACGCCCAATGTCCGGGCACTTGTACTTATACTTACAATGGTTCAGGAAATACCAACTTTACCTTAAATGGCGGAGAGACGCTTTGTATTACTGGAAATGCCCCCAGTGGATTAAACATCAATTTCAATGGGTCGGGGGTCAATACGATATGTATATCGCCGGGTGTATCATGGACACAGGCTTTTGGCTTTAACGTTAGTGGAAACCTCGTCATCAACAATTATGGTACTTTCAATATGAATGGTAGCTATAATATCAATAGTGGTGGCACAATGCAGGTTAATAATCAGCCGGGGGCCACGCTTAACACCGACTCACAGGGTTTTGGCTCAGGGTTGACAATTACCAACAGCAGTACAATGACCTGGACGGCAACGGCTGGTATCAACAATCAAGGTACTTTCCAACTCTATAACGACACTCCTACATCGATAATGACCGCTACTGCCACGTCTTTGTTTAAGATTGGCAATGGCAATACTTTTGAGAATTATGGCATTTTTACGGTGTCCAACTTAGAGAACGAAGAAGCCTTTCGTTTTTATAATGATGCCAGTGGCAAGATTACGATTGGCCGTTATTTTTATAATCATGGGGCTTTTCTGAATGAAGGTTTGGCCGAAACAATTTGCGGGAACTTTGGCTCGGTTGCTTGTGAGTTTATTGTTGGAGATAAAGGCCCTGGAAAAGAATACATCAATAGTGGGTGTATGAAAGTGAAGGGTAACATGAATTTTAACGGCCCAGGCAAATTGAATGAGGGTACGCTTATCATTGAAGATGGTAACTTAACAATCAACAAACAGGTGACTGGAACGAATGGGCGAATAGTGGTCTTGAACGGCACGAGTACTATTTCGGTCAGTGGTGGTTTCAACGGAACCAACATGAGGTTTTGTGATCAAAACACCGCTGGAAATGCCTTTGATGTAGTAAATGCCAACAACCAAGCGACAACGGTTGTCTACACCGTTGATTGTTCAATAACAGATTGTGGAAGCACTCCCGTATGTATACAACCTACGCGCACGGTGGTAGCTACCGATCCTACTTGCACCATATCAGGCAAAATCGAACTGACTGCCACCAATGGAGACAAATATGGTATCAGTAAAGGCAATACCTATACAGGCCCAGACTATGCGGCGGCCACAGCGGTAGGTGCATTGCCAATGATTTTGAAAAACAACATCAGCCATGTGTCCGATTCAACATGGACGATTCGGGTGTTTAATGGAGATAACAACTGTTTTGAAGACACCACCGTCACAGTGAAAGCCTTGGTGAAAGATGTGACTGTGGTGGTTAATAGTGGTTTTCCTGCTTGTCGATTGAATGGCACAGCTTATACTATTAAATTTACAAAATCACCAGTTGGAGCGTTTGTGACGGTAAAGAACGTCGCCACAGGCGCGACCTTTGCCGTAACGGGCGACTCGGTAGCCAACATTCCGCTTACTGTTGCTACGCTGCGTTTGGTCGTGACCAACGGTGTTTGTAAAGATTCTGTTGAAGTCACCGCTCCCGCGTGCGACAAGCCTGTGGGTAGCATTGGTGATGTGATTTGGAAAGACGCCAACGACAACGGCTTGCAGGATTTACCAACCGAAAAAGGCGTAATGGGGGTGAAGGTAAACTTATATGCAGCCTCGGGAGGTACTAAAACAGGACCCATTTTGCAAACTAAAACCACCGACAATGACGGATTATATTTGTTCAGTAATCTGTCTACTGGCGACTATATCGTCGAAATCGACCAAACGAGTTTACCAGATACCTGTGTTATTACGTCCAAACAAAATACCGTCAGCGACGATACGATAGACTCCGACTTTAACCCCATAACGGGCTTGAGTCACGTCATTACGCTTGCTCCCGTTTTCAATCCCCTAACAGCATCTGACAGCGCGGCGACTAATAATCTGACCGTAGATGCCGCCTTGGTAGTTCCTTGTATCAAATCAAGCGTCACCTTGACGGCGGCGCCTGTTTGTTTGCCCGATGTGCAAACCTACAGCCTGACTTTCAATGTAACGAATAAAATGGGTACGGTGAAAGTCGATAAAGGCGTATTAACGGGTAATAACCCTTATACCGTAACGGGTATCCCGTCGGGAGCTACGTTGAAAATCACCGATAGTTTGAGTACGGTGTGTAAATTCGACACCCTGATTGCGGGGCCAAACTGTAACTGCACTCCACCATTACCAGTATTAATTACTCCAAGCTTAACCACTTGTGTTGGCGATACCTTCCCAACCATCAAAGCAACTGTAGTTGGTTTGGCCACGGTCGAGTGGTTTACTGAGGCATCTGGCGGAGTGGCGGTCTTTACAGGCCTCAACTATAAACCAGCGGGAAGCGTTATGGGTGATACCGTTTTCTACGCACAGGCTCGTAGCACTGATGCTAGTTGTCCTGCCGCCATCAGTACAGGACGGGTAGGAGCCACCATCAACGCTGAAAACTGCA